>JBDTMO010000252.1:0-7749 GCA_039934235.1 bacterium
CTTCATTGCGTATCACGGCGTCGAGCATCGCTTCGATATGCGCGAGGCTGCGATGGTTCTGCCGGTGTGTGCCGCTCGACGCATAACAAATCGGGCAGTCGAGATTACAGCTGTCCGTCACCTCGATGATGGATAGACACGAGTGCTGCTCGTGATCCGGGCATAGGCCGCAATCATACGGACAGCCCCACTTGATCTCCGTATTGAAATGGTTCGGCATTTCCGGAGGCTTGATGAAGACCTCGCGACAGCGCCGATAATACTCCACGTCGTCAGCCACGAGCACGCGCTCGTAGCCGTGCACCGGACACCGCTTGACCAGGAAGACCTTCTCGTCCTGAAAGAGGATCTTGCCGTCGACCTTGCGATAACATTCGCTGCAGATCGAGACGACGGTGTCGTAATAGAGATAGGGCCGAACGCGCTCTGCCATTGGGTGCTCTGCTCAGCCCCCAACCACCGCACTCACCTCTCGAATCTGCTCGGCGTGACGCGCCTCGTGCGCGCCGAGAAATGCGATCCACTCGTAGAGCGTGATTTCTCCAAGGCGCGGATGTGGCGCGCGGACATCGCCGAGCGCGAGGCCGTCGGCGGAAATGATTGCGTCGCGAAGTTGTCGGCGCATGTCCGTGAGCGTGGTCCATGAGACGTCGAAGGCGACGCCCTTGGGCTGACTCGCCTCGCTGGCGACAAGCGGTTGTGAGCGATCGAGCAGCCGTCCAGTCAACTGTTCTTTCACAACGGCGCTGGATTCGCTCTCGGCGGGAATGCCATTCGCCTTCGCCTTGGCGATCTCTCCCACGAGTAGCGTGTCGACGCGCGTCTCGACAGTCGCGAGGTGGTCGATCACCTCCGCGACGGACCATTTGTCAGGCGCTGGACGCGCGCTGCGCATGTCGGATGGAACACTCGCGATCGCCTGTTCGAGAGCGGCGCGATTGGTGTCGAGGTGGTCGAGGACTTCCTGAATGCGCGGATGCATCGATGTCGTCTCTGGTGAAGTGTTGGTTCGCTGCGTCGTATTCTATCATCCGGCTTGTTCGATCGCCGCTCCTGTGTCGTCCACCGAGCGGGCGGCGCGTTTTCTGCCAAGCGGAAGTGTTCATGCGAACCCCGACGCCCCTCAACGATGCACAACTGGCTCGCGCGCGAACCCTCGCACGTGCGCTCGACAGCGCGGTCGGCATTCCGGGCACTGGTTTCCGTGTCGGGCTCGATCCATTGCTCGGACTGGTGCCAGGCCTTGGCGACCTGGCTGGCGCCGCGCTCTCGGGCTACATCGTGCTCACCGGCGTTCGGCTCGGAGCATCTCGAACGCTGGTGCTGCGCATGCTCGCGAACGTCGCGCTCGATACGCTGGCCGGGTCCGTTCCTGTCGTCGGCGACCTGTTTGATGCGGCCTGGAAGTCGAACAACCGCAATATTGCGCTGATCGAACAACATGTCGCGTCGCCGGACACGACTCGCGCGGCCAGTCGTCTCATGATTGCCGGTGTGGCGTTGGCGTTGCTGCTGCTTGCGGTTTCCGGCGTGGCGGCCGCCGTGCTCGCAGTGCGTTGGCTATTGCACCTGTCGTCCTGAGCGCAGCGAAGGATCTGCACCTGCCGTTGTGCCATTCGCGTCGCCGTGTGGGCGCTCTCAAATCGACCTCATTCCAATTTTGGGATGAGAGACGAAATAGGGCTTGCCACCACGACGACGCGCCGGCCCTCCCGCACGGCGACTTTACCGCATGCATCCTTGCGTCGATTGCGCCGCCGAGCGTACGGTTAGTCATGCGTCCACGCGTTACGCCAGGCGAGTTCATGTCGCACCCCGCCGCTGCGGGAGCGAGCGAACTCGTACGTGGTGAAATCCGCGCGATGACGCCCGCCAGCGGCCCCCATGGCGTGATCGTCGGCACCCTATTCGCCGCCCTCAATCAATTCGTTGAGACACACCAACTCGGACTCTGCTTTCCAGATAACACCGGCTTTCAATTGCCGAACCTCGAAGACACCGTCCGATCTCCCGACGTCGCGTTCATTCGCGCCGACAGGCTACCGCAACACGGCATCGCCCGCGGCTGGGTGCCCATTGCTCCAGATTTGGTCGTCGAAGTGCTCTCGCCGGACGAGACGCCGGCCGCACTCGAAGAAAAGTTGCGCGACTACCGCACCGCGGGTACTCGACTCCTCTGGGTCGTCGACCCAACGCGGCGCGGCGTCTCCATTCGTCGGGCGAATGGCGCGGACCAGTGGGTCAGCGAGCACGAGACCCTGATCGGGGAGGATGAACTCCAAGGATTCTCGATGCCCGTCGCGCGACTGTTCGCACGGCTCGCACCAAGCTGACACGAGGCCGCCCTCACCGAACACGCGCGCAGGTGCGAACTTTTCCGCAGTCCGCGTTCACCCCGCCATTCGTCCGAGGTCTCGCATGCTCGGTATTTCCCGCCTAGCGCTCCGCTGCACACCTGTCGCGTTCACCGCAGCGTTGGCCGCATGCGCCTCCGTGCCCAGCACTCCAGGCGGCCCCGCCGTCCCCGCCTCGCAGCCGCTCGCAGCGCTCAGCACACACAACCTCGTCCCCGCGCCGACCTCTGTCACAGCAGGCAACGGCTCGGTCTTCACGCTGACGATCGCCTCAGCCATCGTCGCCCCGGCAGGAAATACCGAGGCCACGCGCGTGGCCGAAATGCTCGGCGCACTCCTCCGTCACCCAACCGGTTTTCCGCTGGTGGTTTCCGCAAGCGACGGTGCAGCGCCACGCGGAGCACTCGTCATGCGACTCGGTGGCCCGGCTGACCTCGGCGCCGAGGGTTACGACATCAACATCACGGCGGATTCGGTGCGCCTCACTGCCACCTCCGCAGCAGGACTCTTCCACGCGATGCAGACGTTCAGGCAACTCCTCCCCGCCGGCGTCGAATCGCAACACAGCCAGGCGCGTATCGCAAGCGGGTGGACGGTCCCACCCGGACACATCGTCGATCGACCACGCTTCGCCTGGCGCGGCGCAATGCTCGACGTCGCGCGCCACTTCTTTACGGTGGACGAAGTCAAGCAATTCGTCGACATCATTGCCCTTTACAAGATCAACACGCTGCACTTACACCTTGCCGATGATCAGGGCTGGCGCATCCAGATTGACTCATGGCCGAAGCTCACACAATTCGGCGGTACCACGCAGGTGGGCGGTGGATCAGGCGGCTTCTATACAAAGGACGAATACGCCTCGCTCGTCCGGTACGCGCAGGATCGCTTCATTACCATCGTGCCCGAGATCGACATGCCGGGCCACACCAACGCGGCCATCGCGTCGTACCCCGAACTCGGCTGCTCTCGCCCAACCCCCGGCATCTTCGGCGGAACACAACCGCTCGGCGTTTACACCGGTACGGAAGTCGGTTTTAGCACCTTCTGTCCCGATAGTGACTTGACGTACCGCTTTGTCGACGACATCGTGCGCGAGATCGCGCAAATGACGCCTGGCGCATATATGCATATCGGTGGCGATGAAGTGCACGCGCTGGCCCCAGCGCAGTACGCGAAGTTCGTGGAGCGCGTGCAGGACATCGTGTACAAGCACGGCAAGACGATGGTGGGCTGGGAAGAAATCGGCGGCGCGAAACTCCGGCCCACGACACTCGCGCAAAAGTGGAAACCCGACACGCTGCTCCTCGCGCTCAAGCAAGGCGCAAAGCTCATCATGTCGCCGTCATCGAAGTCGTATCTCGATATGCGCTACGGCAAGGGAACGGAGCTCGGTCTCGAGTGGGCTGGCCTCGTCTCCCTGCGCACAGCGTACGAGTGGGATCCCGTCACGTTTCTCAATGGCGTGACAGAGGAGTCGGTTGTCGGTGTCGAGGCTCCGCTGTGGAGCGAGACCATCCAGAACATTACCGCCGCGGAATATCTACTCTTACCGCGCCTGCCTGCGATCGCCGAGTTGGGTTGGAGCAGCACGTCGACGCATGATTGGGAGAGCTTCCGTCGTCGCATCGCGGCTCACGCTCCGCGTTGGCGCCTGCTCGGCATCAACTACTACGCGTCACCGGAAGTTGCGTGGTGAGTCACTTGGCGGTTGGCCAACCGCTGAGCGCGGGAATCGGCGCGGTCGGCCGATTCGCCGCTTTCTCGGGAGTGAGCAACACAGTGAGCGCTTGGCGAGAGCCAGCCGGAAGCGTTATCTCGAAGCCAACCATCGACGTGCCGGGATTGGGCGAATCATAGGCGTGAGCCGGTATCGTCGACCAGGTCTTCATGGTGACGGTAGCCGGCTCGGTCACACGCAGGACAAGCTTCTTTCCATCCTTGGTGAGTTCCGCGCTATTCGGTCCCGAAATCGTGACCGCCGCGGGCGTCACCATGTTCCAGCGAATCGTCGCTGCGCGGTCGCCAGTCGCGAGCTCATCGCGCACGACCACGTGATCGCCGTCAACGATGGCGATGCCTCGCACGGCCTTGGAGAGCGAAGACCCGAACACCGGCGTGAGGTCGACAATCGCGTGCATGAACTTCGGCAACGCTGACGTCGACGCGATCGTTGCGCGACCGGCCATCACGTGCAGGCTGTCGTTCACGGTGAGCGTAGTATGCGACTTGTTGTTGTAGCGGAACACCTGCCAGCGTTGTGACGCCTGTGTTCGCGTCCAGAGGTCGACGCCCGCCGTCTCGAGCTGGTTGTAATCGTCGGCGCCGAAATCCATCGCCCAGCGAACGCCGTCGGCCTCCATGACGAACGAACCGGCGTCCATGTGCGCATGGTTGTCGCCGGCACTGCCGCCCTTTACGCCGACGAAAATCGCCGCCGGATCCATCCACGACGTCCGCATCATCGCGACTGGATTCTTGCCGTTGCCTGTCCACGTCGTTGTCGCCGGCGGGGCGGCCTTGGCAATGTCGATCCCGCGGCCGAAAATCATCGCGGCAGGCAGCAACCGATTCCGCGCGAGACGACGCGCATCGCTCCGCATGAGAGTCGCGCGTTCCGTCCAGAGCAGCGCGGGATTGCGCGCCTTCGCGGCGAAGTAGAACATCGCAGGATGGAACTCGCCGCCCGCGCCTGCGTCGGCGTAGTTCCATCCGGATCCCGTCGGCCCAGCCATGTTCGCCATGTATGCACCCGTCGCAAGAAAGCCAGGACGAGCGCTCAGGCCGAAGTCCTCGCCGAATACGCGCTCGAGTGCGCCGAGGAGCATGACGTTGAAGCTCGTGCCGTAGTCCCAGTAGCCGTAGCCCTCTGGATAGGCGCCGTCCGGCGCGTAATCCTCCATTGGAAGGACGACGCTTGCAATCGCGCGATTTATGAGGGCTCGTGATGCTTCCGGCTCGCTCTCATACACGGCAAGCGCGCCAAACGTCATCCCCGCGTTGCACACCTGGTTCCAGTTGTTCGACACGCGGAGCCAACTGTTGAACGTCGAGTCGCGCGAGGGCTCGAGACCCTTGCTGATGATCGCGTTGCGGATCTTTGCGCGAGAGCTATCGGCGAGCTTGTCGTACAGCCAGTCATACCCGATCGACATCGCCATCGTCATCTCGGCAACGTCGAGGAAGTGTGTTGGATTCCAGTCGCTGAAGTTCGCGATGGCGAGCATTTCTGACTCGGCACGCTTCGCATAGCGTTCGTTGCCGGTAAGCCGCGCGGCGTAGCTCAGCAAGAACAGTCGTCGCAGCGCTTCGCGTGATTTGTCGAGTAGGCGACGTCCGATCTTGATGCGCTCGACAGGCGGGAGCGATTGCAACTCGTCAGCACCGGCGATGATCGCCAGATGAATGCGGCGGCGCGAGGAATCGGCGGCGATGTCGCGTGAGACGCCCTGCTCCTCGCCGCGCAACAACAGGAGGCGTGGATGCGGAGGCATGCGCACGTCGGCGGGAGCGCGCTGTGACTGAGCGCCCCCGACGACGGCGACCGTGATGACCAACAGCGCAGCGCCGGTCAGGATGAGTTTTCGCATAGGCCTATTCGTCGTCCAGTTTCACGGCCCTTCCCGTCAACGCTGACCGGCGCGCCGCATCGAGAATTCGGACGACTGTGAGGTTATTCGCCAACGACGATGGATCAGTGTCTGACGGACGATATTGTCCGCGCACCACAGCAGCGAGGAACTGAAACTCATTCTCCGCGGGCGGCGTTCGAGGCGCGGGCGTGAGCGTCTCCTCCGCTACGTCGCCATTTCAGCGCAGGCGCAGTGACGTGCCATTCGGAGCAATCAGGTAGCCGGTTGCGCCGTACACCTCGATGTCCTTGCGGCCAATCGGCCAGTTCCACGACGCCTGGATGATCGCCTGCGTGTGCGGATACGTGAGGACGATCGTCGCCTCGTCATCGACCTTCGGATAGATATTCGGCTTGATCTGCTGCGTCACCGCGGTGACCGTCAGTGGCGGCTGACCATTCATGAGCCACGTGACGAGGTTCGCGCCGTAGCACCCAAAGTCGATCAACGCGCCACCGCCGTTCTTGACGGGATCGGTAAGCCACTCGAAGAATTCATTCGAGACGCCAATCTCCTTCGGTCCCTGATGGCCGTCGTGCACGACGAGCTTCCGCAGCACACCGATCACCGTGTCGCCCCGTGTGAGTTGGTGCGCGGCCAGCATGCTCGGGTACCAGGTCGTCTCGTAGTTGGTGAGCACCTGGATCTTGTAACGTTTGGCGAGCGACTCGATCTTCCGCGCGTGTTCATTGCTCACCGCCAGCGGCTTCTCGACCATCACGTGGATGCCGCGCGGTGCCGCCGCTTCGACCACCTCGAGATGCTCATAGATGGAGCCGAAGGCGACGACGGCATCGGGCTTCACCGCGTCCAGCATCTTCTTCATATCCGGGAAAACGATCCCTCGGCTAAAGCCAACTTTCTGCACGATGCGGTCGACGAGTGCAGCATTGGGCTCGTAAACTCCGACGATTTCGACGTCGGGATGCGCCACCGACCACACTCGCCCGACGTGGTCGTGCGTCAATCGCGCTACGGCTACGCGAATGGGAGCGCGCACCGGCGCGGCGGCTTGCTGCCCGTGCGCGATCCGCCCTCCAATGCTGGAGCAAACCAGTACCGCAGCAACGCGAGCGAACGCGTACCAGTTCGCTCGCGACCTCCCTTTGCGTGTCTTCGCCATTGACGGCCTCCGTGTTCTGGATGGCGCGCCAATCTCTATCAGTCATCATGGCATTGTCAACGCGTGCCGGGTTGCGCCCCAAAGCCATACTTGACCGCCAGGATCAGGCTGCGCCCGTAATACTCGCGTTGAGCGCTGAACTGCGCGTCGCTGTTGCCATTGAAGAAGCCGAACACGGCGTTGTTGAGGTTGAGTCCCTGAAGTTGAAGGGAGACGTCGGTGTTGACGTTCACCGTGAGCGACGCATCGAGCTGCGAGTGCGCGAGGAACCACTGATCTCCATTCGGCGTCGCAGAACCATCACCATACGACGTGATGTTCGCGCCCTGATACTGCCAGGCCGCGCGCGCCCCGATCAGCGGCGAGTCGTACGTCAACGCGAAATTCCCCAAACTCTTGGCTTGCCGCGGCAGTGGTGCATTGCGGATGACAGGGCTTCCGAGCGTTGCCGCGCTCTTCGCAGTGTCCGTCAGTACGGCAGCGCGCGAATCCACCTGCGTCCAGTTCACATCGAACCCGAGGCCCGACCAGCCAGCTGGCAGGAAGTCGAGCCGACGTGCGAAATCGAACTCCGCGCCAACGAGGTGCGCGTCTCCGCCATTGAACGGCGCCGTCGCGAGATAGCCGTTGAACTCCGTGG
>JBDTMO010000253.1:0-7732 GCA_039934235.1 bacterium
TCCAATGATCGAGCCGCGAGCGAGATCGATTCTGCGGAGATACCAACTTCTCGCCCGATCTCGTGTAATGCTGCGAGGGTCAACCCACTTCGCTCGGTCGACGAA
This sequence comes from bacterium, assembly GCA_039934235.1. GTDB lineage: Bacteria > Gemmatimonadota > Gemmatimonadetes > Gemmatimonadales > Gemmatimonadaceae > AG11. The sequence continues at coordinate 106 of JBDTMO010000253.1, forward strand.
GGCATCGCGGTCCGTTCCGCCTCCGATGTCCGCGCGAAAATCGCGGACACCTCATCCTGATTGTATCGCCGTTCGCTCATGACTGAACTTGTCATCGGGATGGTGTGGGAGCAACGCTTGCGCGGTACAGCGAGCAAGCACTACCCCACCTACGCGTCCATCGAGGCCAAAGTTCTGCTGCTTGTCACGCGTCCGAACGCGGTCCCACTCACTTCGTCCCCGCGGAACGACAACGCCTACTATGCCCGCGCCAGGAATCGGCCAGCTCGACTTCCTGTGGGCACCTGATTGCGACTCGAACACACGCCATTCACCCATACCGCTGAGATCCCCACCGCCGCACGCTTGGGATCGTCGTACGTCGCGACGTCGCGAATTGCCTCCGCATCAAACAACACAAGATCCGCCCAATTGCCAACGCGTATTTCACCACGCTCCGCAAGCCCAAAGCGACGCGCCGACAACCCAGTCATCTTGTGCACCGCCTCCGTCAACGGAAACAGCTTCTCATCTCGGCTATATCGGCCAAGCACGCGCGGAAATGCTCCCCAGAGCCGAGGATGCGGACGCGGATCGTTCGGTAATCCATCGGAACCGATCGCAGTTGCCGAGTGACGAAGAATGCGCGTCATATCCGCTTCCGACATGGAGTGATAGATCGCACCAGCCGGCTTGAGCCGCCGCGCAGCGTCGTCCAACGACGTGCTCCAGTCCGAGGCGATCGCCGCAAGCGACCTGCCCGCGACCTCAGGGTGCGGATCCGACCACGTGATCGTGATCTCGATGGTGTCCGTCACCTGCCCGAGATCGAGCGTCGACGAACCAGCAGTGTACGGATAGCAATCCCAGCCAACCGCATGCGTTGCACGTGCGGCATCGAGCATTGCGAGAACTTCGACACTTCGCCCCCAATTCTCGCGACCGGCGCACTTGAGATGCGAAATTGCGACAGGCACGCACGCATGACGCGCGATACGAACCGCCTCGTCCATTGCTGGTATGATCCCCGCAAACTCGTTGCGCACGTGCGTTGCGTAGAGCGCGCCAGCCGCGCGCAGCGGCTCAGCGAGCGCCATTACCTCGCTGTCGGTCGCGAGGAATGCATTCGCGTACGCGAGCCCGGTGCTCAACCCCAACGCACCCTCATGGAGCGAAACAACCAACTCGCTACGCATGGCCGCAATCTCATCACTCGTGGCGACGCGATCGAACGCGGTCATGTGATTGCTGCGCAGCGCCGTGTGTCCGACGAACGCCGCCACGTTGACTGACGGAGACGCGCGCTCGACCGCTTCGCGATATGACGCAAACGTCGGATACTGAAAATCCTCCGCGCGTCCAAGCAGGTTCATGGGATCTGGAAGTTCATCGCGCAAGCGCACGGGCGCCGCACTGATGCCGCAGTTGCCAACGATCACCGTCGTCACGCCCTGCGAGAGCTTTGGCCACACATCGGGTGTGCGCACCACATAGATGTCGTCGTGTGTGTGGACGTCGATAAATCCGGGACTGAGGACGCGTCCCCCTGCGTCGACGATTTCTGCAGCTCGCCAATCGTGCAGGTCGCCAATCGCGACGATTCGGGCATCACGCACTGCGACGTCGGCACGTCGCGCAGGCCCACCCGTGCCGTCGACTATTTCCGCATTACGGATAAGCGTATCGCCGACGGAATCCATGACGGGGAGGTTAGGCATTGACGTTGTGTTGGGTAGCGCGATCAGGCAGTTGCCGTTGCAGTTGCCGGTTGTCGTTCACCGTTCACCGTAGTGGTAGTAGTGCCTGTGCGTCCCGGCGCCAAACTAGCGGCGATGTGACCCGAGAGCTAATACCATCGCGCACCGATGCCCGCGTTTCTCCCGCTGCCACGCAACGACCAGGAACATGATCCACGGTAACCTGCTGCTGCTCTACGCACTCGCCGCGATCATTGCACTCGTGGTGTTGATCGCGCATTTCAAGCTCAATCCGTTCGTCACACTGGTCGTCGTATCGCTCACGCTAGGCATCGCCGTCGGCATGCCGATGAACGCCATCGTGAAAGCGTTCGAAACCGGCGTCGGCGGCGCACTCGGCCACGTCGCACTGGTGGTCGCCCTCGGCGCGATGCTTGGGAAAATGCTGGCCGAGTCGGGCGGGGCGGACCGTATTGCGCAGACGATGATCGCTGCGTTCGGTGCGAAGAACGTTCACTGGGCCATGGCGTGCGTCGCATTCATCATCGGCGTGCCCGTATTCTGGGACGTCGGCTTCGTGCTGCTCGTACCCATCGCGTTCACCGTGGCGAAGCGGACGGGCGCGTCGATGGTGCTCGTCGGAATCCCGATGGCCGCTGGATTGAGCGTTGTGCACGGACTTCTCCCGCCGCATCCAGCGGCACTCTTCGCCGTAACGGCATATCACGCTGACCTTGGGCGCACGCTGCTCTTCGGGCTGCTCATCGGCATTCCAACGGCAGCACTGGCGGGACCAATCTTCGCGTCGATCGCTGCGCGGTACATCGTGCCAACGCCAAACACGACGCTGATGAACGCGCTTGCCGATGCGCCGAAACGCCAGGCGCTTCCCGGATTCGGCATCACCATCGCGACGATCATGCTGCCCGTCGTGCTGATTCTCGTTGGCAATTGGGCCGATGTGATCGCACCCGCGACTTCTCGTGCGAACGACTTGCTGCGTCTCGCTGGCAATCCGGTCGTTGCACTGCTCCTCGCGCTCCTCGTGAGCTTCTACACGCTGGGCCGCGCATGCGGCTTCGATCGCGGCGCGATTCTCGGGTTCACGAACGATGCGCTCGGACCGATCGCTGTTGTGACGCTCGTGGTGGGCGCAGGCGCTGGCTTCGGCCGCATTCTCATGGACAGCGGCATCTCCGCATCGGTCATCGACATCGCGACGAAAGCGAGCGTGTCGCCGTTGCTGCTCGGCTGGTTGGTCGCCGCCCTGATTCGTGTTGCGACGGGATCGGCCACCGTCGCGATGACGACCGCGTGCGGAATCGTGGCGCCCGTTGCGCTCTCACACGCGGTGTCGCCGGAGCTCATGGTGCTCGCAACCGGCGCCGGATCGTTGACGCTCTCGCACGTGAATGACGGCGGATTCTGGCTGGTGCAGCAGTACTTCGGCCTTACGGTGTCACAAACACTCAAGACGTGGACCGTAGCCGAGACGCTGATTTCAGTCATCGCGCTGCTGCTGACGATGGGCTTGGCCACGATCATGTAACGCCTGGAATGTGCGAACAGATTTTGCACTCCTTTCCGTTCTCTGACGACCATACACCGAGATTCACATGACAGAAATCGTGCTGACACCCGAGCAATTCCTGGAGCACTGGCAGGGCCATCGGGCGCTGACGCGCCGCGTCATCGACGCATTTCCCGAAGATAAGCTGCACACGTACTCCATCGGCGGCATGCGCACGTTCGCCGTGCTCGCGATGGAGTTTCTTGGCATGGCCGTGCCCACGCTGCGCGGCGTGATCTCGAAGGAGTGGAAGTCCTACGAGCACAAGGACGCAAAGACAAAGGCCGACATCCTGCAACTGTGGGATGAAGCGACGGCAGAGATCAACCAACTGTGGCCGACGATTCCCGCTGGGAGATTTCAGGAAGTCGACACGGCGTTCGGCCAGTGGAAAATGCCAATCCATGGCCTGCTGCACTACGTCGTGGACAACGAGATTCACCACCGTGGGCAGGGTTACGTCTACCTTCGCTCACTGGGTATCGAGCCGCCGCCGTTTTGGGAGCGGGGCTGATCGGTCAGCCCTTGCCGCTCAGCGTTCGCTATGCTGTAGCCGGTCTCGATTTGCCGCTGTGATCACCATATGGTCTACGTCCTCCTGTGCGGCGCGATCGAGCACCATGCGCACTTTTCGCAGGAGGGCAGCCGGCGTAAACGGCTTCTGGAGAAAGTGCATCTCGCGCTCCAGCACGCCGTGGAGGACGATCGCGTCGTCCGTGTAGCCTGAGACGAACAGGATGCCCGCGCGCGGGCGAAGCCGCGAGAATTGATCCGCAAGCTCACGCCCGTTCATCCTCGGCATGACGACGTCTGTCACGAGTAGATCGATGCGACCGTTGTGCTTCGACGCGAGATCGAGTGCATGATGACCATCGGATGCCTCGACCACGCGGTAGCCTGTGCGCACCAACACCGTGCGCGCGATCTCCAGCACGGCCGGCTGATCTTCCACAAGCAGAATTGTCTCCGTTCCACCCGCGAGCTCGGGAGTCGCTGACGGTAGCTCGCGTTCCGCAGACACTTCGTCAAAGCGCGGGAAGTACATCTTGAAGCTGGTGCCTCGCCCTGGCTCACTGTACACGGCGATTTGCCCGCCATTCTGCTTCACGATCCCGTAGACGGTGGCCAGTCCAAGCCCGGTTCCCTTTCCCGCCGCCTTGGTGGTGAAAAACGGCTCGAACACGCGCGCTTGCACCGACGCATCCATGCCGACGCCGTTATCGCTCACCGACAGCATGACGTGCGGGCCAGCGGTATGCACAGTTTCCCGATCGGAGATCGGCGGGTCGAAGTCGACATTCCGTGATTCGATCAACAGTCGGCCGCCATTCGGCATCGCGTCGCGCGCGTTCACCGCCAGGTTCACGATCACCTGTTCCATTTGTCCTGCGTCGATCTTCACCGCGCCGGTAGCGGAGTCGAGCATCGTGGTGAGCTCCACATGCTCACCGAGCAACCGCGTGAGCATCTTCGCCGTGTCCGTCACGAGATCGTTGAGCCGCATGACCTTCGGCTCAATGATCTGCTGTCGGCCAAACACGAGGAGCTGGCGCGTCAGCGTCGCCGCGCTGCGTCCAGCGTCGCGAATTGCCTCGACGTCGCTCCGGTGCGACGCAGCAGGTGGAAGCTCCGTCAGCAGTATGTCGCTGTAGCTGAGAATGACGGTCAGCAGGTTGTTGAAATCATGCGCGACGCCGCCGGCGAGCTGCCCCACCGCCTCCATCTTCTGCGCCTGCAGAAACTGCCGCTCAACCCGCCGAAGATCAGTCACGTCCTCCGTGACGACCTCGAGGTACTGCTCTCCCGAGTCGGGATCAGTGACAAATCGCGCGGTGCACAGCGTCGTGATGAGAGAACCGTTCTTGCGCTTGAGTTGTACCTCATGGCGGTGCAGAGTCCCGGCCTTGTAGAGCTTCGCGACCAATGTCTCGCGATCCTTCGGCGTTGGAAACACGGCCATGGCGTCGAGTGCGAGTAACTCTTCGCTCGACTCGTAGCCGAGCATGCTGCTGAACGCCGGATTGACCGCCATGAAGCGGCCGTCAGTCGTCGTGAGCGTAATCCCATCCGGCGAATGCTCGACAAGTCTCCGATATCGTTCGTCCTGACGCTGAATGAGCTCCTTCGCGCGCTTCCGCTCCGTGATATCGTGAATCAGCACGATGCGCGACGGACGCCCATGAAAGTCAATCGAGCGCGCGTGCGTTTCGACGTCGATCAGCGTGCCATCCTTCTTCCGGTGGCGCCACTCTCCGCCATACGACGGCCCATCGATGTTGCGCACCGACGCGAGAAAGCGCGCGACATCCTCCGTCGGCCGAATTTCGGTGACGGCCATCGAAAGAAAGTCCTCGCGCTCGTATCCGTAGTGATGAAGCGCTGCGTTGTTCACGGCAACGAACCGCAGCGTCTCCATATCAAAGACCCAGAGCGGCAACGGAACCGATTCGAACAACGCGCGATGATTCTCTTCCGCGGCCTGCTGTGACGTAAACGCAGCCTGGACGTGCGCGACCATCGTGTCAAATGCGCCAGAGAGCTGTCCAAATTCGTCGCCGCGAGGCGCAAGCGCGACATGATGCGAGTAGTCGCCAGCCGCGATGGATTCAACGGCGGTCCGCAATTGCGCGATGGGTTTCGTAAACGAACCGCTGAACCAGATGGCAACCAGCAGTCCGAGCACAATGACCACGGCTCCCTCCAGCAGCAGCCGGCCGAGAAAGCGCCGCGCTTCGGCTAAGACCGCGGCTTGGTTCGTCTCCAGCACCACCAGATAGGGAGTGCCGGCAACCGGCCGGAACACCGCGAAGACGGGTTGGCCGGAAACCGCGCTCGCGTACGACATGAGTACGCCGGTTCGGATCGAGTCGACCGCCGGAGCGGGGATTGGTTTCTCGAGGTCGGTCCAGAGCGAGCCATCACGATTGGCCAATCGCATCTGCGTGGCCTCGCCGCCGAACAGGCGGTTCAGCGTTTCCGGAGACGGGGTGACGTGAACGCGCGTCGTCTGCATCACATAGCCACGGACGCCTCCGTCCGCCGTCTTCACCCGGATCACCGACGCGGTCAGCATGGCGGCGCCTTCGGCCCTGAGCGGAGCAATTGCTCCCGAGTCGATCGCAGCGACGGCGGTGATAACCTGCCGGATGACTGCCGTGCTTGGTACGATCGTATCGTTGCCGACGCGCGCGAGCTCGACACCGTTCGAATCGAGAAGCTGTAAAACGCTTGGCTGACCGTTCGGGAGAATTGCCCTGAGCGCTGCTGTCGCGTTCGACCGCGCCTGAGCGTCCGACGACGCGACGCCAGCTTGGATGAACGGGCTTTCTCGCAACGCCCGAAGTAAAACGCGCTGGCGATCCGTGGACCCTTCAAAAAGTCGCGCCCACTGGAGTGCAATGCCGTCCAGGTGCGCCGTCGTACTTGCGAGCCCTGATGCCCGCATTTCCCGGTAGGCGGCACCCGAGAGCGCAGCAGTGACGATCGCGAGGAGTGTCCCGATCACGAGGAACAACTTTACACGGATCGAGAGCCCTGTTCGCGAAGCGGACTTCATTACGTCTAGTCTGGAAACGGCGGGGCGTACTCGGGGCGAAACAATACGTGCCGGGTTTTGGCCTCGCCATGCGGGCATCCCCTGATAGCTACCTACGAGTCAGGGTTTGTAAAGTGATGTGGCACTGAGGCTTAAGAAGCCTTCCGCGGTGCGAATCCCTGCCCGAAATCGAACCGATTAAGCAACGCCAAGTGTCAACATTCTGTGCGGAATCACTGCCGCCGTTGCGTAATTCGGGCGCTCCGTCCACTATCACCACCCTACTTCCGTCATCTCCGTGGAGAGCATCATGAAGACATTACAAGCAGCGATTCTGACGCTGGCCCTGCCCGTCTGCCTCGCCGCGCAGCAGCCTGCAGGAGCGCCCGCCAATCCCGTTACGACGGTATTCCGCACGCGGACCATGGGCCTCCAGCGGAACCTGGCCCAGGCATTCGATTCCATTCCAGAGTCGAAGTTCTCGTACCGCCCGACGCCGGTGCAGCTCACCATTGGCTACATCGCACAGCATCTCGCCAACGACAACTACTTCTTCTGCAACAACTTTGGCGCAATGAAAGCCACACTGTCCGCGAAGGACAGCACGACGGCCGACTCCGTCAAGGCGACGTGGCCGAAGGACGAACTCGTCACCAAGCTCAAGGCGTCCTTCGCGTTCTGCGAAAGCGCCTTTGCGCAGCTCGACGACGCGAAACTTGGCGATCAAATCTCGATGACGTTTGGCGGGACGACGCGGCAAGCGGCACGCGCGCAAATGGTGCTTGGACACGCGCTCGACATGGCGGACCACTATAGCCAGTTGGCCAATTACATGCGTCTCAACAA
>JBDTMO010000254.1:0-7718 GCA_039934235.1 bacterium
GTTCTCAGCACGGCCGACAAGTATGTCGGCACTCCGTACACGTGGGGCGGCAACACGCCTGAAACCGGCTTTGATTGCTCGGGCTTCACGAAGTACGTGTTTGCAAAACATGGCATCCAGCTTCCCCGCACCTCGCGCGAGCAGGCGCGCGCGGGTCAGGGAGTCTCCCTGAATTTCTCGAAACTGTTGCCCGGCGACATCATGCTGTTCGCCGAGAAGGGTGAGGCGATTTCGCACGTGGCGATTTATGTCGGCAATGGGGAGATTATCCACTCGTCGTCGGGGTACGGCGGGGTGAACTACCTGGACCTGAACACCAACCGCGGCGATTGGTACGTGCAGAACATGGTCGCCGCTCGGCGACTTACGTCGAACGGACGCAGCCTTGTGCAGGAGTTGAAATTCCTGACCATTCCGGGCTTGCCATTCGATCCGCCGGATCGGGCTCCCTTTCCGCACTAAACGACACAGTCGCGCACAGGTCTCGCAGGATGGCGTGACCTCCCTGCTTTCGGGAGGTCATCCCATGGATGTCGAGATCAAGCAACTTCCTGGTTTTCGCGTGGCCGCGGTGCGACACATTGGCCGTACAACCAGATCGGCGAGGCGTTTGACCGGCTGGGAAGTATCGCTGGTCCGGCGCGATTGTCGGATGACATCCCTTAGTCCTCGCGCACATCCAGGCCGAGGGCGACCGCGAGCGCGATGGCCTGGCGGTAAGTGATGATGGCGCCCCTGAGCTCGACGTCGGCGGGCACGAGCGAGCTCAGGTCACTGCCACGGAGATCACAGTCCATAAAGTTCGCGCGCGTCAGCAAGGCTCCCGATAGGTCGACGTCACGCAGCGAGGAATCCTGACAGCGGGCGCCGGTGAGGTCTGCTTCGGTCATGCGCACGCCGCTGAACGTGGCCGAGCGGAGATCGGCGCCCGGCATGCCAACGTGCGACCAGTTTCCACCCACAATTTGCGTGGTATCGAACGAACATTTGGCAAACGTGCTGCCGACGAACTTGCAGTCCACGAATCGCGCGTCGAAGAAATTGCAGGCGCCGAATGAACAATTGACGAATGCGGCGTCGGTGTGTCGGGATGCATTGAACTTCGCATTGCGAAACGTGCATTCCGTAAAGACGGCACCGGCGTTCGTCACCTCGCTGAAATCGACATTCGTAAAGAGGACGTGGTCGTAGGTTTCACCGGAGATGTCGCGTCCGTCCCAATCCTCGCCGGAGATGGTCGTCGTCGGTATACTCATCGGTCGGCCCACGCGATCGTGACCGGCGACCCGAGGTACTCCGCGTAACGTTCGGCCGGAATTGCGAACGCTTTCCTGTCTGCGGATTTCAGGCGGGTGAACGGCGTCGCTTCGAGGACAACGGATTTCGCGCGCAGCGTTCGCCGCCACGTACCGCACACCCGTCCATCGAGCACGAGCGTCGGATAGAATACGCCGTTGCCCCCCGGGACGATTCGGTGCGCATGGAGTGATGCGAGCGCCGCGCTGCGGTCAGTGTAGCCGAGCAAGAACTCGTCGAAACCCGGCAGCATGTGCGCGCGCGGCTCGGCAGCGTCCGCGGTCGGGCGCGTGTTGGCCATCCAGTACTCGGCCTCATTCGTTTTCAAGCACTCGAGCGATGAGTGGGCCAAGTGCAGCCCGATCCTGGCGTCGGACACCTTGAGCCCAGTCCACCATACGAAATCGCGAATTGTTGCCGGACCGTGACTCACGAAAAACCGTTCGGCGAGGGTGCAGAGCGCGTCGTCGCGATCGCGCACGCGGGACGTGCGGATCCACTCGTCAAATAGAACGAACGTGGGCTGCTTCTCCGCGTGTGGTCCCTGACAAAGCATGCACTCCATACAAAGCTGCCGGAGGATGTGAATGCCGCGTTGGCCTTCGGTGGACACTCCACCCGCGTTGAGGACGGCAAACAGTTCCGAGCGTGTTTGTATGGGCTTCTTCGTCAGGGCCTTTGCGACCAGGATGCGGCTGCGCCGAAAGGCCGCCTCGTCGAGCTCCAACTGGCGATGTCGTCCAGCTGCGCCCTTGATGATTCTGGACGCCATCGACTCGAGCATCCAGCGGGCATCGATGGCGGGAACGAAGTGCAACGTGCCGCGCATGGGCCAGGTGCGGACAATCGTTCGTTCATGGATGGCTCGTTCGACGTCGTTCCGATTCGCGTGGGGGAGCCGGAGCGCGATGGACCAGAGAGCGCCGGGGTAGTCCTGCGCTTGCACTGCGCCGAGGTGCGTGACGATGGCTTCGGGCGTGGTGGAGGCGGGGTTCGCGACGCGTTGTGCACGCAGGCGAAGTCCGGGAATGTCTGGCAGAGTCTGCAAGCGGCGTTCGAGGAAAACGTAGATCGTGTCGCCCGGTGGCGCTCCTCGATTTACGCGCGGTGGCCACGAAAGACAACTCGTGCGGACCAGGTAGGTTCGGCATTAACCTTGGGGGCGTGGCAAGCGTCTACAAGTAGGTGAGGCATGCGTCCGCAATTCCTACAGTCATCGTCTTTCGAGGTACCAGTGAACTCCTCCAGAATTCTCGTCGCGATGTTCGTCGTCGCAACGCCCGGTTTCGCGCAGGATGCGCACACGCACGATGGCATGGCTGGCATGGATCACGGCACGGCGGCCGTATCCGCCAAGGCGCAGCGCGAAATTGCGAACGTCGAGAAGTCGATTCTCCCGCTGGGGACAACTGACGCTGCCAGGACAGCGGGCTTTTTGCCCGTGTTCGGCTGGATTCCGACGATGGGTGTGCACTGGGTGAACCGGCCGCGCATGTCGCGCGACAAGCAACTCGACCTCTCTGCGCCCAGCAACCTGATGTTCAGCAAGATCAACGGTCGCGATTCGCTCGTTGGTGCGGCGTACGCGTTTTACGCGCCCGTGGCCGATTCGACGCGCCCGTCGCTATTCGATGGCGCACCGGCGTGGCACGAGCACGCGCAGCTTGCGCCGCCGGGACAAACGCTGGTGATGCTGCATGTGTGGTTCGTGCCGTCGCCGGATGGGCCGTTTGCCGGAACCAATCCCAACTTGCCGTTCTGGGCACTTGGTCTCGCCGCGCCCGATTCCGTTCGGATGCGCGACGCGGCATACGCGACGCGCATACGGCGCGCAACGTTGGCGCTCGCGGAGGTCGCCGATTCCACCTCACTGTTTCCCACTCTCGCAATGCGCCCAGACGTTCGTGCCGTGGTCGTGCCGCGGCGCGATTCAATTCGCGCGCTGATACCCGAGCTCAAGGCCGCGCAGGGCGCGAAGGATGCCGCTCGCTTCGATCGGGCGATCGACCGGGCGGCTGTGCAGTGGGACGCGATCTACGCCGCGTATGTCGGCAGTGCACGCTCGGAAGAAGGAAAGCGCCGGATAGTGGCGCACGTCGCGATGTTGATGTCGGATCACGGCGACCACTAGACCTGTACGCGCGGGCACAAAACCCGCGTCATGCTCCGGCCAACTTTCAGCCGCGAGTACGCCATGACCAGCCAGCGCAGCACAGCGACCAACGGAACCATCACCGTTGGACGTGAGAACTCTACGGACATCAACCTGTACTATGAGGATCACGGCTCCGGGAAGCCTGTTGTCCTCATTCACGGCTATCCACTGAACGGTGCGTCGTGGGAGAAACAGACGGCTGCATTGCTCGCCGCCGGCCAGCGAGTCATCACCTATGATCGCCGCGGATTTGGGAAATCCAGCCAGCCAACGGTTGGGTATGACTACGACACATTCGCCAATGACTTGCGCACGGTCGTCACGACGCTCGAGCTGGACGACGTTGCGCTGGTCGGTTTTTCGATGGGCGGCGGCGAGGTGGCGCGCTACTTCGGCACGTTTGGATCGGCGGGCGTGCGCAAGGCCGGCATCATCTCGGGCGTTCCGCCGTACCTGCTCAAGACGGCGGACAATCCAGAGGGCGTGGATCTCGAGGTCTTTACGGGAATCGAGGGTGCGATTCTCGCGGACCGTTACGCGTTCTTCGACGGATTCTTCGCCAACTTCTACAACACCGACGTGCTGCTCGGCAACCGCCTGAGCAAGCATGCGCTGCACAGCAGCTGGAACGTGGCCGTGGGCAGTTCGGCGACCGCGACGTTCGAGTGCGTGCACACGTGGTATACGGATTTCCGCAAGGATCTCGAGCGCATCGATGTGCCGACGCTCGTGATGCATGGTGATGCGGATCGCATCCTTCCGATCAACACGGCGGGTGCCCGCACCGGAAAGCTGGTCAAGGGCGCGAAGTACGTGGTCGTGCCGGGTGCTCCGCACGGCATGCTATGGACGCATGCGGCGGAAGTGAACGCGGAGCTTGTGAGCTTCCTGAGCTGAGACCCCATTCGGCTGTCGTGGGCCTCACGCAACGTGAGGCCCTCAGGTCGTGCGCAGCAACGACTCGGCGTCGCTGAGCACCGCGTCCACCGTCGCTACGTCCGCCGCGCCCGCGGCGCCCATGAGCACCCGCCCACCTCCGCCCTTGCCTCCGCCCAGTGCCGCGAGCGCGTGATCAAAGGAGGGTTTGATGTCTGCCGTAACGCCTTGAGCCCGCGCAAAGATGAGTTGCGTACGAGAACCGGCCAAGGCGAAGAGCACCACGACGCCCGGCTCGTCTGTCAGCCGCAACGCCAGCCCCTTCACTTCGTCGATGGGTCGGTCGGCGAACGTACCTCGCACGACGCGCAGATCGCCATGTGTGGACGCCACAGCGCGAAGACGCCGGGCTTCTTCATCGAGATCGCGCTCCTTGTAAGCTGCGAGCGCGCGCCGTGACTCCGTCACCGTGGCGGAGAGCCGAGCCACCGCATCGACGATTTCGCCAGGGGCGCATGTCAGCGCGCCCGACAATGCGCGCACCGTCGCATGCTTGCGCGCGTAGTCGTCGCGCGCGCGATGTCCCGCGAGGAATTCAATGCGTGTCCCGCGCTTCATCCGCTCAACACGCACCACGGCCAGCAAACCGACTTCGCCAGATTGCGCCACGTGCGTTCCGCCGCACGCGGAATAGTCGAAGTCGCCAATGGCGACGACTCTCAGTGCTCCTTCGACGTCCGGCACCTTCCGCAGGGCTATCGCGTCGAGCTCCTCGGCCGAGGGAAACCACGCACGCACGGGCACGTTGGCGCTGATCAACTGGTTCGTCGCATCGGCAGCGGTGGCAATGGCGCTCTCGGACAGCGTCGCGTCATTCACGTCGATCGAGACGGTTTCGTCGCCGAGATGGAATCCGATCGTCGTGGCATTCGCGACGCGAATGAACGCTTGCGACAGGATGTGTTGTCCGGTGTGCTGCTGCATATGATCGAACCGGCGCACACCATCGATGACACCAACGACTGGTCCTTCGGCAATCGGAGCGTCCAGCGCATGGACAACCGCACCATCAGACGCACGGACGTTGACGTCGAGCACGCGTGCGGCGCCGAGTGTGCCGGTGTCGTGCGGCTGGCCGCCTGAGGTTGGGTAGAAGTACGAGGCGTCGAGGACGGCAATGTGTGTGGTGCCGTCGCTGCTGGCCTGGACGACGTTCGCTTCGAATGTCCAACGGTAGGAATCGTCGTAATAGTGTCGAATGGTCAAACTCTTTCGCTCCGTAAATGGGTGGCGTCAGTTCAACAGCGGGTGCAGATCCTTCGACTCGCTCCGCTCGCTCAGGATGACAACCATTTCGCTCCGCTCGTTCAGGATGACAACCATCTCGGCACGCTCACGGTGAGAAGTACGTTGCCTGTGCGACGTAAAGATTGCCACCGTACGAAGAGGGTCGTGTGGCGGTGATGATCGGCGCCGACAGGCCTGCTGCGTGCGCGAGCATGGCAAGTCGCGCCAGCGGGATGGGGTACGGTACCCACTGACTTGCAGCTCGGCGATCGTACTCGACGATCACGACGGACCCGCCGGGCCGCAGCCAGCGCGCGAGTCGCGCGAGTACGGCGTCTGCGTCGCGCACGAAGTGGAGTGCGTTGGCGAAGAGCATGCCGTCCAGCAGGGTGTCGCCGCGGTTGGGAAGTTCAACGCTACGCGAGAAGTCGGCGATCACGGGGATAATCGTCGCATCCAGCGATTCGACGGATCGCGACAACTCGGCAATCGCGTCCGCGTCGCGATCGATGGCGTAGATGTGCGCGTCCACACCCAGTAATTCTGCCAGCGCGCGCGTAAAGGTGCCTTCACCTGCGCCAACGTCGGCCCACGTGCCTCCGCGCGTGGAGACTGCAGTTGCAAGCAGTGATACGGCGTCTTTGGTGTTCACGTGAAGAGTCGTGACGGTGTGTACGATATTCCCGCTTCAATTGAGTTGCGGGACGGTGGATCTGCCATCGCGGAGCGCACTGCCCTCCTGTGGCGAAGCGATACGTCCTGCGGCAAATCGGTGACGCTCCCGATTCACGGCGGAAGTATGATAGACCATGCCCTTCCACACGCGCGCCACCGCCCTGCAGCGGGACCTTGCCGAAAGTAGCTTCCAGAAGCTACTTTATTTCATGCGCTCCATTGGCCTGAAGGTCCTCAAGAACAAGCTCAGCGAGTACGTCCGTCTCGCTGCCGGGGGCGAGACCGTACTCGTCACCGATCGTGATCGCGTCGTTGCGGAATTAGTCCCGCCAAGGGAAGGGAGGAGCACCATGCTTGCAGATGCACAATTGGCCGAGGCGGTGCGGCAGGGCTGGGTGACTCCGCCGGTGATGGTGGCCGGAGACGCCCCCGCTCATGTCCCGATCGCCAGCTTGAAGCAGCTACTCAGTGAACTGGCGCACGATCGCGGCGACCGGTGATCTACCTCGACACGTCCGTTGCCCTCGCGCAGCTCTTTGCCGAGGATCGTCGTCCGCCACTGTCGTTGTGGAGCGAGACGCTCGTGTCGAGCCGGCTACTCGAATATGAAGTGTGGACACGTGTCAACGCACGCGGACTCGCCAAGGCGCACGATGAAACGGTGCGCGGGCTACTCGGCCGCATTGCCTTCGTCGAAATGGCGCGGCCGGTGCTCGAGCGGGCGCTCGATCCCTTTGCGGCGCCCGTGCGGACGCTGGACGCGCTGCACCTTGCGTCGATGGACTTCCTGCGGCGACAGGGACAGCAGGTGACCTTGGCGAGCTATGACGACCGGCTCGTCGCCGCTGCAAAGCGGCTCAAGTTCTCGGCGGTGGAGCTCTAGGCCGTCGGCCGCGTCCCTTGTGGTGGCGGACCTCGCTACGCACTTTCCGACAGGAAGTCCCGTCGCGATAGCTCAGGGCGCTGAGGTCGCTCCGCCTGACCTAAGCTGCGCCGCGAGCATCCTTTCGCATTCGAGGTGTGCCATGATCGCTTTACGACGCTCGCTCGCTGCGCTGCTCCTTCTTGCGGCAGCGTGTGCCGGATCGCCGGCTTCCTCTGCGCCAGCTCCGCGAGGAGATCCGAACGTCATCACGAAGGAGGAGATGCAGAATTCCGTGATCTTGAGCATGGATGCGCTCAAGGCAATTCACTATCTCCGTCCGACGTTCTTTCGAACCTCCGGCCCCCAGAGTTTTTCGAACACCGCCGCGGGCGGCATTCAATTCTCGCAGGATTTCGGTCCGCTACGGCCGGCGTCGGAACTTGCAACGGTGCGGACGGACCTGTTGTACGAGGTTCGTTACCTCAACATCAACGATGCAACGCTCCGCTTCGGCATAAACGCGAACGGTGGGCCGGTCATTGTCCTGCTGAGCAACAAGCAGCC
>JBDTMO010000255.1:0-7672 GCA_039934235.1 bacterium
GACTTGTCGCGCGAGAGACGCTCGGGAAAAATGTTGCGCGCGAGCTGCATGGTGATCGTCGAGAACCCTTCGGCAAAGCTGCGACGCCTCAGGTCCGTATACACCGCCCGGGGAACCGAGTAGAAGTCGACGCCGCTGTGTTTATAGAAGCGATGGTCCTCGGTCATGACGAACGCGTTCCGCAACGTCGGCGGAATCTGTTCAATCTTGAGGAGGGTTCGTCGTTCGAGACCCAGTTCGGCGATGAATCGGCCGTCTGCGGCGTACAACTTGGACGTCTGCCGCGGCTGGTATTGGTCGAGCACTTCGACCGAGGGACACGCGCCAGCTCGACAGACGAGCGCCCAGGCCGAGTAGCCAAGCCCCAATACGAAGGCGATGGCGAAGGCGAGCGTCACGCCGAGTCCGCGCGAAAGCTTGGGATGCCGGCGGCGAAAATTCTTCGAGAACGGAAGGTCCATCGGGCGTCGAAAGAGAGCGGAGGACCAGGTGACGGACGCCACGCCGGACCGAGCTCGGGAAGGTTAACGCGCGGCGATGGCTGGCACCAACGCGCTTTCGCCTGACAATCATCCTCTCCCCAGTCTATTTTTGTGCCATGCAGACGACAGGAGTGCTCGAGGAGCTCGAGTGGAGAGGACTTGTTTACCAATACACCGATGGGGTCCCCGAGGCGCTCGCCACGGGCGCAACCTCGGCCTACATCGGATTCGATCCCACAGGAAGTAGCCTCCACGTCGGAAGCCTGCTCGTCATCATGATCCTGGTACACCTCCAGCGGCACGGCCACAGGCCCGTTGCGCTCGTTGGCGGTGGAACGGGGATGATCGGCGATCCCAGTGGCAAGACTGTCGAACGGCAGCTCCTCACGCCCGAACAAGTTGCGGCGAACTCGGCAGCGATCCGCGCGCAGCTCGAGCGTTTTCTGGATTTTACCGGCCCGAGCGCCGCGCGGATGCGAGACAATGCGGTGTGGCTCTCGCCGTTGTCCATGGTAGAGTTCCTCCGCGATACGGGGAAGCACTTCACGGTGAACTACATGTTGCAGAAGGACTCGGTGCGGTCTCGCATGGATGCGGGAATTTCGTTCACCGAGTTCGCCTACATGCTGCTCCAGTCGTACGACTTTCTCGAGTTGCGCCGTCGCGATGACGTGACGTTGCAACTTGGCGGCAGTGATCAATGGGGCAACATCACCGCCGGCATCGAGCTGATCCGGCGAGTGGATGGTGCGGAAGCGCACGGACTTACGGTACCGCTTGTAACGAGCGCGTCGGGGACGAAGTTCGGCAAGACGGAGGCGGGCGCCGTGTGGCTCGACGCCGATCGGACGTCGCCCTATGCGTTCTATCAATTCTGGCTTGGCACCGAGGACCGCGACGCTGGACGATACCTCCGGTATTTCACGCTACTCGATCGCGCGGAAATCGAGGTGCTCGACGCAGGAGTGACGTCTGCACCCGAGCAGCGGATCGCGCAGCGGGCATTGGCGCGCGACGTCACGCGCCGAGTGCATGGCGAAGCGGCGTTACTCGCTGCCGAACAGGTGTCGTCGTTCTTCTTTGGCGGCCTGGATCCTCGCGAGCTCACGGAGGATGCCTTTCGTCTTCTTCGTGCCGAAGCGCCATTTGCGGAGGTGGAAACGCCGTCGATCGCGAGCGAGGCCGATGCATCCACCTACGATGTGCTGAAGCTTCTGACCGTCTCCGGGCTCGCGGCGTCGAATGGCGCCGCGAAGCGATTGCTCGAGCAGGGTGGCGTGTCCATCAACAAGCAAAAGGTGACGGCGTCTGAACGGCACGTCGCGCAGGCTGACACCCTGCTGCGTGGACGGCACATCGTCGTCGGGAAAGGAAAGCGGGATTTCGCGCTGCTTCAGGTGAAGTAGCTCAGTCTTCCAGGGCGAGGAGCGTTCGTGTGAGATCCTCGTCCGTGGTGTAACAGTGCGGCGCGAGGCGTATCGTGCCCTCGCGAACAGAATGAATCACGCCGGCAACTTCGAGTCGCGCGCTTGCCGCGTTTGCATCGGCGGGACGAACGGACGCAATGCCGCCGTGATATTCGTGGGACGTTACGAGTGATATTCCTCGCGCGAGCGCGCCATCGAGCAGGCGATGCGCGCTCGCGTGGATGTGCGATGCCACTTCGGCCGCACCCAGCTCGCGCAGTAACTCGAGACTCGCCGCCATGCCGGCAAAGTCCTGGTACGGCAGCGTCACTTGCTCGAATCTACGCGCGTTGTCGCGCCAGGTGAGATCGTAGTTGGCAAGACGCGAAAAGTCGTCTGAATCACGCACGCCCATCCAGCTCACCGGCTGCGGCGTAACCGAATCCAGCACCGCTCGGCGCACATATGTAAAACCTGTTCCCCACGGCGACAGCAGCCATTTCTGCCCACCGCAGGCAAGGATATCGACGTTCGTTGTGGACACGTCGATCGTGAGGCTGCCCAACCCTTGTATCGCGTCGACGATGAAGTAGATGTCGCGCGCACGGCACGCCGCACCGAGACGATCGAGATTTGCGCGGGCACCAGACGAGAATCCCAGCCAGGATACCGACAACGCGCGAACGTTCGGACGATCGAGCGCAGCGACCAGGGCGTCTTCGTCGAGGATTCCATCGCGCAGCGGCACGACGTGAAGCGCGTATCCGCGAGACTTTGCCGCCGCGAGCCAGGGATACATGTTCGCGGGAAACTCGCCGTCCGGCACGACGACCTCGTCGCCGGGACCGAGCGGAAGGCCCCATGCCGCGAGATTGATTCCGGCGCCCGTGTTGGTGGCGAGGGCAATCTCACCGGTGGTCGCACCGATCAATTGCGAGAG
This sequence comes from bacterium, assembly GCA_039934235.1. Lineage (GTDB taxonomy): Bacteria > Gemmatimonadota > Gemmatimonadetes > Gemmatimonadales > Gemmatimonadaceae > AG11. Next base: position 2,829 of record JBDTMO010000255.1, read on the forward strand.
CAGCACGCGGCAACGATCGAGCGTGCCGAACTGATCGTCGAAATCGACAAGATGCGGCGCAGTGCGGCGGCGAACAAAGTCAATTTGTGCGTCGACGGACCGGCGCGGCGAGGGACCGGTGCTCGCTGCATTCATGTACGTGGAGCCGCCGGCGTTCATCCACGCGAATTCTTCGCGGCGCAGTTGTTCGGTGTCGATCGTCATAGTCTGTCGTTAGCGAATGCGAGGACCTGCACCGGCAAACTACGCAACTGCACGTGCAGATCCTTCGACTCGCTTCGCTCGCTCAGGATGACAATAGGCATACCTTCGACTCGCTTCGCTCGCTCAGGATGACAGTAGGCACACCTTCGACTCGCCTCGCTCGCTCAGGATGACACTTCATTCTTCGCAGCGTGGCGTGGATCGAGCGCGTCGCGCAATGCGTCGCCGAGCAGATTGAAGCCGAGCACCGCCGCGCCGATTGCCAGGCCCGGTGCAACAGACGTCCATGGCGCATTGCGCAACTGATTGAGATCGCGGCCATCTGCGATCATCGATCCCCAACTCGGTGTGGGCGGCTGCACGCCAAGCCCGAGGAACGACAGCGCAGACTCGGCCATGATCGCAGCGGCAACGCCGAGCGTCACGGCGATGAGCACGGGCGCGATCACGCTTGGCAGGACGTGCTGCAGCACGACACGCGTGTCGCGCGCTCCGAGTGCCTTGGACGCTTGCACGAACTCGAGTTGCCGCACGACGAGCACCTGCCCGCGGACGAGACGAGCCATTCCGGCCCAGCCGACGATCCCGATGGTCAGGAAGACGACGCCAAGCGATGGCTGCAGCGCAGCCGCCATCGCGATGAGTAAGAGGAGCGTTGGGAAAGCAAGCGTCACGTCGGCAAGACGCATTACAAGCTCGTCGATCCATCCGCCGTAGTAGCCCGCCACCAGACCCATCGTGAGGCCGATGAGCAGCGCGATCGCTTGCGAGACGATGCCCGCCGTGAGCGAGACGCGTGCGCCGAACACCAATCGCGCCCAGACGTCGCGCCCTTGAATGTCGGTGCCGAGCCAGTGCGTCGTGGACGGACCCTGCAGCTGATTCACGAGATCGATGCGGAGCGGATCGTGACGAGACACGAGCGGCGCGAGCACGGCCAGCATCACGATGAGCACAATCACACCGATGCCGAACCAGGCGCGCGCGTCACCACGCAGGGCACGCGATGCGCGTTCGTTCATGACGGATCTCCCAATTCGGGTGGCGTTCCCGGCCGCTGATGCTTCCAGCGGCGATGCTGCCAGAAATATTGCTCGGGATATTTCCGAACCCAGCGCTCGAGCGCGTTCGTGTATGCGCCGACGATCGCGTCCACGTCGCGCTCACGATCGCCGGTTCGCTCGACGACGATCTCCTCGAATTTCATCGAGTAGCGTCCGTCCGGCTCGCGAACCGCGCACGCGAATACGATTGGCGCGTCGAGACGCAGCGCGAAGACTGCCGGCCCTCGTGGCGTCTTGGCGTAGCGTCCAAAAAATGGAACCCATGTCGACGCGAGACCCGCCGCGCCCTGATCGAAGAGAAAGCCCACGACCCCTGCCGACCTGATGATACGCGGCACGCGCTTCACCGCGTCCGCGTCATGAATGACGTGGACGCCAACACTCCTGCGCGTATCGGTGAGATACTTGTCAAACAACGGATTCTGCATCCGGCGCGCGACTGCCTCCATGCGCAGTCCTCGCGCCGCGATATATGCACCGCCGAGTTCCCAGTTTCCGAGATGCCCGGACACGACCAACAGGCCCTTGCCTCGCTTGAAGGCCTCATCGACGATCTCCCAATTGTCGATGATGTCGAACATTCCAATGAGCTCGTCCGGCGTGCACTTCGGCAGCACGGCTGTCTCGATTGTCGTGCGCCCGAGGTTTCCGTACGACTCGCGAGCAATGCGCAGCACCTCTGGTTCCGCCAATCCTGGAAACGCGGCGCGAACCTGTCGTTCCACGACATCGCGACGCATGCCAAATGGACTGTAGATCAATCGTCCGATCCACTCACCGATGTCGCCAGCGCGCCGAAAACTCAAGCGGCGTAGTGCATTGGCTGCGGCGCGTAGTCCGTAGTATTCGGCGCGATGCGAAAAGGTGATCGGTGCCGTCACCGCGCCGCCCAGGCCGTCCTGTCACCCGCGGCGTCCGCGGCGGCGATGAATCCGTCGATCATCGCGTCTTCGCGAAAATCGCGTTGCGCGCGCGTAAAGCCCGCCTTCCCCATCGCGATGCGCGTGTCAGTCGCCGCAAGAAAATGCGCGACAGCCGACGCCGTGTCGCTCGGATCCGCCGGAGGAAGGAGCACGCCAGCAATGCCATCGGGTACGAACTGGGATACCAGCGACGACCGTTCTGCCATGACCGGAACTTTCGCCGCCATGAAGTCGAGGCACGCGAAGGCTCCGTCGTCACCCTCCGACGCCACCCAACCGACGTCTGCAGCGGCCAGCACCTTGGGCATGTCGGTTCGCTCGCCGAGAAAGCGCACGAGTGTCGTGACGCCGAGTGCGGCGGCGTGCATGCGCGTGTCGTCGGCGTCAGCGGATCGGCCAACAAGCGCCAAGCGCAAATCAGGATGACGCTCGGCAAGCAAGGCAAGTGTACGCATGGCGGTCGTGACGCGGCTTCCCGCGCGATTGTCGATCGCACAGACGATGAGCTGCGTTTCCTCCGACATGCCGAGCATCCTGCGCGTCTCGGCGCGAGCGTCCTGCACTTTCGTGACGTCGACGCCTAGTGGTGCGATCAGCGTGCGGTCGCGAAGTCCAGCACGCTCACCGTCGGATGCGATCGTAAAGAGTGTGCGCGACGTCGCCATGCGATCGGCGAATTTTCCCGAGCTCCCGATGGCGGCGCTGCCACCAGCCGGCACGCGGCGAATCACGGCACCGCGCTCGGCGAGCCGCATCGCGGAGCTGGCGACGAGGTGTTCGCGCTCGGTGTGCAGGAACACCACTTCGATGAATCGTTCCTTGAGCACCGTGCGGAGCCGCCAGGCATCGCTGGTGACCGCTGTGGTGGGCGCAACGAGAATGACGTCGAGCCCTTCCTGGACGAAGCCCGCCTCCGCCTTCGAGCCTTCGCGACACACGACGGTCACCGGCTCACCGCGCGCTGCGATACCGCGTGCAGCGATAGCGAACGCGCGCGCGGATCCTGTCCAATGCATCGATGTGTAATAGAAGAGAGTGCGCATCGGTCAGGCGGAACCGAATGGCACTGACACCAGCAGGTCCTTTACGTCGCTCGAGTCGATAGACGCAGCGTCGTCGCCGCTGCGCATTTGCGCGGCATGCAGGCGATGGTAGGTGCCGCGCCGAGCGAGGAGTTCGAGATGCGTGCCGCGCTCGATGATCTCGCCGCGGTCGAGGACGAGAATCTGGTCTGCGTGCACGACGGTTGAGAGGCGGTGCGCGATAACGAACACGGTGCGGCCGGCGAGCAGCCGGTCAATGGCCTCTTGCACGAGTCGTTCCGACTCGGTGTCGAGCGCAGAGGTGGCCTCGTCCAGAATCAGGATGGGCGGATCGGTGAGCAACGCTCGCGCGATCGCGAGGCGTTGACGCTGGCCGCCGGATAGACGCGTGCCTCGTTCGCCAAGGATCGTTGCATACCCCTCGGGAAGGTCCATGATGAACGAATGCGCATTGGCTGCGCGCGCTGCGGCCTCAACCTGGGCATCCGTGAACTTCTCCGACGCGCCGTAGGCGATGTTGTTCCGCACTGAATCGTTGAAGAGCACTGTGTCCTGGCTCACGATCCCCGTAAGGCCGCGGAGCGACGCGAGCGCAATGTCGCGTGTGTCGACGCCATCGAGACGGATGGTACCCTCCGTCGGCTCGTAGAACCGCGGAATGAGATCGACGAGTGTACTCTTTCCCGCCCCGCTCGCGCCGACGAGCGCAACGACGTCACCGCGACGCGCCACGAAGCTCACGTCTCGCAAGACCGGCTCCTCGTCATACGAGAATCCGACACACTCGAATGCGAGCGTTTCGCGCAGCTCCGATACGGTGCGCGTTCCGTGATCGGTCTGCTCTTCGGTCGGCAAGTCCAGCACTTCGAACAAGCGCTCAGCCGACGCGAATGATTGCTGCGCGGTGGTGGGCACTTGCGAGAGTTGCTTCAGCGGAGGCAGCAGACGCATCACCATGATCATGAAGACAATCAGCGTCGAGCTGTCCATTGCGCCAGAGCCGGACAACACCTCGCGCGCCCCGATCCAGAGGATGAGCATGGCCACGGATGTCCCGATCAACTCCGTCATCGGTGTCGACAACGCGGCGATGCGCGTAATGCGTACCATCCCTGAGGAATAGCGATGACTCGCGGCCATGAAGCGCGCGTCTTCGTACGGTTCGCCGCGGAACGACTTCACCAGCCGCGCGCCGCTCACGACTTCCTGCAACACACTCGTGATTTCGCCGTAGTCACCGCGCAGCCTGCGGTGTCCCTTGCGCAGCTTTCTCAGGACTGGTTGCAGTGACAGGGTCAACAGCGGTGCGATGACGAGCGACACGAACGTCAGACGCACCGAGTAGCTCAGCAGGATCGCAATCGTCCCGATGATCGTCGCGGCACTCAAGAGCGATCGCGTCACCATCTCGGTGATGAGCGCCTTGGTCTGTTCGGTGTCCGACTGGACGCGCGAAATGATTTGTCCGGTCTTCGTGCGCTGGAAATAGCCCAGCGGCAAGCGCTGAAGATGCCGGAAAACGCTGTCGCGTAAATCGCGCGTCACGTTCTCCTGGAGCGCCGCGCCGAGCTGCCCACCGAGCCACACGAACACGTTCTTGACGAGGACGA
>JBDTMO010000256.1:0-7634 GCA_039934235.1 bacterium
GACAAGAGCGGCATCTACCGTAAAGGCGACACCGTTGGCTGGACCGTGGCCGTAGCCAGTGGGCAGCAGGCGTCGCCCGGCTTGTATTCGTACAAGGTGATGCAGAACGGCGCCGTACAGATCGGCGCCGGCACGCTCGACCTCGCGGTTGGCACGCAGAAGATCGAGACGAAAATGGACACACCGGGCATGGTGATCGTTGAAATCACGCCACCCGCAAACGCGACGCAGGCATTCGGCAACAACAGCACGGGCGGCAAGGGTCGTGTGCGACTCGGTGCTGCCGTCGATCCCACGCACATTCAGCCCACAGAAGCTGCGCCTGCGGACTTCGATCAGTTCTGGACCGGCAAGCTGGCGTTGCTCGATCGCGTGCCGATGAATGTGCAGCTCACCCAAAAGGAAAGCGGCGTCGCCGGCGTGGACTACTACATCGTGCGCATGGACAACATTCAGGGCGCGCACATCTACGGCCAACTGGCTCGGCCGTCACGCGACGGAAAGTTTCCCGCGATGATGCAACTCCAGTGGGCAGGCGTGTATCCGCTGCAACGCGAGTGGATCACGCAGCGCGCCGCGCAAGGCTGGCTCGTGTTCAACATCGAGGCCCACGACCTTCCCGGCGACATGCCGCAGGCGTTTTACGACCAGATGCCAACAATGATCAGAAATTACAACTCCATCTACGACGACGACCGCGATCGCAACTACTTCCTTCGCATGTACCTCGGCGACTATCGCGCGGTGGAGTATCTCGCCAGTCGGCCGGAGTGGGATGGGAAAACGTTGGTCGCCACGGGAACCAGCATGGGTGGCCAGCAGTCGCTCGTCGTGGCCGGCATGAATCAAAGGGTGACGCATGTCGTCGTCGATGTGCCCGCAGGTGGCGACGCGAACGCATCATTGCATGGGCACATGGTCGGCTATCCCAACTGGGAATCGAAGAACGCGCGCGTCGCGGAGACGGCGCGGTATTTCGACGTGGTGAACTTTGCCTCACGCATCAAGGTGCCCACGATGATCGCGATGGGCTTCATCGACGACGTGACGCCGGCCATCGGACAGTGGACGGAGTTCAATGTGTTGCAGGGTGTAAAGGAAGCGGTGCCCATGGTGGAGTCCAGCCACAATCATCTCGCGACACCGGCGCAGCACATGGCGTGGACCACGAGGTCAAAGGTTTGGTTGGATGCGCTCGTCAAGGGCGAGCTGCCTGCGATCCCGAAGTGAGTCCTGCGCTACGGCTTTCTCGTCGCGGTCAGTTGCTTGAGCTCCGTCAGCCAATCGGGCACGGCGACCACACCAAGGCCTGAACTTTCGGACTCGATCATGAGGAAGCGAGTTCCGTCTTTCGAGATGTCGTAGTCCAACTCGTAGTGTCCGTCAAACAGGACCTGCCGTGACGCGACACGGAGCGCTGGATCGCGCACGACGCTCGCGGACATCATGCGGTTCCCTTCCCAAAAGTAGATCGTTTTGCCATCGGGAGCCCAGATCGCGCGGCGGCCACCAGCGGTGGAGACTTGCACTCGGCTGCCCGACGCTGAAAATGGGCGGACGTAGACTTCGAATCGGCCCGACTCATCCGACGCGTAGGCGATGGACTGACCGTCTGGAGAGAATCGTCCGAACGTTTCGCTGGCAGTGGGCGACGCGGCGAGCTCGCGTTCGTCGTGCGCCGAGGCGAGCGCGATCGATCGAAGGTTGAAGGTGCCGGCGTACAGCGAGTTGTACACCGCCGTGCGTCCGTCCGGCGAGATATCGATGTTCCATGGATTGTACCTCGCGTCGACCGCCTTGGACGGCGGACCGCTGCCATCGGCCGGTTGCCACCAGAATCCCGCGCGGCCGCCTTGCGTCGACACGTAGAGAATACGGCGACTGTCAGGCGACCACGTTGGATTGCGGCTCGTTCCCGCCGTGGTGAGCGGTGTGACTGTTCCGGACGCAATGTCGAGGATCCAGAGATCGCTTCTCGCCCCGGTGATGATCGCGAGCGCCACCTTCTGTCCATCTGGTGAAAGCCGGACGTTGCGATACTCGCGCAAATCGGAGAGCGCGGGCTGCGCCTTGCCGCTGCGATCCACCCACATCAGCCGCCGGTTCATCGTACCATGCGCGTACGCCAGCCCTCCCTTCAGCGTGAGAAACGCGCTCGCGTCGCCACCACTTCCGTCCCACATGCGGACTGAGTCCTGCACCGGCGTGGCGACGCCGGACACGCGGAGATGCCCAACGTCGAACGGAACGGCCATGGTCATGCCGTCGCTTCGTACGTACACGAGCTGTCCGCCGACGACTCCCAGTGCCTTCGCGCCAAGAATCCCGAGCGGCACCACCTTGGCGTCGTCGAGCGATGCCGCCGCAATCTCCGATCGGTCGACGGCACCGTAGTAGATGCTGAGCAGCACCGTCCTGCCATCCGCAAGAAACCGCGGCCACTGGTGACTCAATTCCTTCCGCGTGCTGTCGACGTGCGTGAGCGGGATGAGTGCTCCACCAGCAGGGTTCACTCGGAACAGCCCATTCAGTCCTTCCATCACGCCGGCGCCGACCACCACGTCGCCACGGGTCGACCAATCCACACCGCCGTTGTCGGCAACGTCGGCCAGGGCGACCGGTGCACCACCATCGAGCGCCACCTTCATGAGCTTGCGGCGACGCGAGATGAAAACGATCGACCGGCCATCGGGCGAGAAGACCGGTGCCGACGCGAGCTCGGTACCGGGAATCATATGAGAGGCGAGCTGGTCGAGGCGCCGCAGATACAGGGCGTCGCCGCCTCCGGATGGCGGGCGTCCGACGAACGCGACGACGTGGCCATCCGGTGACAGGGCCACGGGACCGACTGCGGCGACCGGTGCAACGAGCTCCACACGAACTGGAAACGCGTCACGATCGCCTCGGTCGCGCCGAGCGTACAGCAGCATCGCGGCGAGCGCGAACGCAATCGCACCAAGTCCGAGCAGCCACGGGTCGCGCAGTCGCGCGCCTGCACTGGTTCCGCCGCGATACGAGCCTCGCGCCAACTCGCCAGGCGCCGATGTGCTCTCGAGCGCCGTCGCAAACTCGGCTGCGTTCGCAAAGCGATCGGCCGGTAGCTTCGCGAGCGCGCGCAACACTGCGTGCTCAACGGCCGGCGTCACGGTATCTCGCACCGTGCGCGGCGCCTGCGGTCTCTCCGTCATCACTTTTGCGACGATGGCCTGCACCGTGCTCCCCGAGAATGGCGGATCACCGGCAAGCATTTCGTACGTCACGGCTCCAAGCGCATAGATATCGGTGCGGGCATCGATGGCTCGCTCGCCCATGGCCTGTTCGGGGCTCATGTACTGCGGCGTGCCCAACGAGAGACCCGTTTGTGTCATGCGCTGCCCGCCGGCGCTCTGCACGGCCAGGGCAATGCCGAAGTCCGCGACGAGTGCATGCCCGCCTTGCAGCAGGATGTTCTCAGGCTTGATGTCGCGATGAATCACGCCGTGCGCATGCGCGTAGCTGAGCGCGTCGGCAACCTCGCGCGCGATGCGGAGCGCGTCGTGTATCGGAAGCTGTTTCTCGCGCTCGAGGCGTGCCCGAAGCGTCTCGCCGGTGACGTACGGCATGACGTAGTACAACACTCCGTTGACGTGCCCGCGGTCTTCTTCTCGCGTCGGGCCCGCTCCTTGGCGGCGTGAAGCACATCATCGTCAATGTCGAGGGTGGTTCTCATGCATCTGATGCTAAGACATCAAACATCAGATGCAAAGAGACCCTCTAGCCCCGTGGATCCTGAGACGAGGAAAGGCGTCACGACTCCCGTTTCTTTCGCGCTGGCTCGGGCACGATGGTATCACCCTTGGCCAACATCGCAACGAGCGTTGCGATTTTTTTCGCCCGCCCAGCGGCGGTCTTCATGTTGTTCGTTCGGAACGCCAGAGAGAACAGGTTGAACTTGCCGAGCGTCTTGAACGTGGCGAGCGCCCGCGGGTTTGCGTCGATGGCCGCGCGCAGATCGGCGGGAATAGTGGCCTCCGATGTGCTGCGCATCGGTGCGTACGCAGCTTCCCAGCGACCGTCCGCCATCGCGGCATCCACCTGTCGTTGCCCATACGGCGTCATGCGTCCACTGGATGTGAGCCGAGCGACGTGGTCTTTATTGACCTGACTCCAGATGCTCCGCGCCGTGCGCGGCGTGAATCGCTGAAGGAACGATTGCTCGTCGAGCGACTTGCGGATTCCGTCAATCCACCCCCAACACAGTGCGACGTCGAGCGCCTGCGCATGCGTCACGGTCGGAAGGCCTGACGACTTCCTGTGAATCCTGACCCAGATTTCGTGCTCGCTCGCGTGATGTGACGCGAGCCACTTCTCGAAGGCGGCTTCGGAACGAAACGACTTGATGTGCTTCGGATTTGGGATGACTGGTGCCATGATTGTCGTTTTTGTTGGGAGATCGTAACCTACAGATCACAGTCATTCGACCATAGTCATACCGCACAGACGGTTTCCAGAACGTGCAGATCCTTCGACTCGCTACGCTCGCTCAGGATGACAGCTCCTGCTACGCTCGCTCAGGATGACAGCTCCTGCTACGCTCGCTCAGGATGACAGTTCGAACCACGCTCGCTCACGATGACAGAACACCATGACTGACCCCACACCAACTCGCCGGGCATTCCTCGCGTCGCTCGCCGCACTCTCCGCGGCGGGTCTGGCACCGCGACGCAGTTGGGCCGCACGCGTCGACGTCACGTCATCACCCACCGCACGAGGACTTGCCCTCGCACCTGACGACTTCGCATTCGCACCAGGACTCATCTACCTGCAAACCGGATCGCTCGGCCCCACTCCACGCCCGGTGATGGAGCGGACCATTGCTGCGTGGAAGGAGCTCGAGCTCGACCCCGTGCAATACGGATACTCTGAGCATGAGCATGCGATGGACGGCGTGCGCGCAAAGGCCGCGGCGTTCATCGGCTGCAAGACGGACGAGTTGGTGCTCACCAACTGCACCACCGAAGGGATGAACTGGGTGGCGCAGGGCATTTCATTCGCGGCCGGTGATCGCGTGCTCACCACCGACCAGGAACATCCCGGTGGACGCGTGTGCTGGGATTACGTCGCACGCCGCTTCGGCGTGATGCTCGACATCGTTACGATTCCGCCGGGCGAGAGCAACGCGCAAGCCATCATCGACGAATTCGCCAGGCGCATCACACCGCGCACGCGCGTGCTCTCGTTCTCGCACCTGCTCAGCTCCACGGGATTGCGCATGCCCGTTGCCGAACTCTCGGCCCTCGCGCGATCGCGTGGATGCATCGCGGTCGTCGATGGCGCACAGGCCGTCGGCGGCATTTCGGTCGACGTCAAGGCGCTTGGCTGCCACGTCTATGCGACGAGCGGCCACAAATGGCTGCTTGCGCCCAAGGGAACTGGCCTGTTGTACTTGAGCGAAGAGCTCGGGAGCACAGTCGATCCCATTGCCCTCCAGAGTGGACGCGCGGCGTACTCTGCGTCGTCGGGCGTCACGAGCATTCCGAGTGTGCTCGGCCTGGGCGCGGCAATTGACTACCTGTCCGCGATTGGCCTGCGCGCGATCGAGACGCACAATCTTGCACTGAGCAGTCGCCTCTACTCGGCGCTGCAAAGCGTGCCGAAGCTGCGCGTCGTCAGCGCTGCTCCTGGACCACGCGCGTCGCCATTGGTGACCTACGTGCTTCCCGACGCCATCGAGAGTGGTGCGTTCCGATTGCGCCTGCGCGAGAAACACAACGTCCAGTTGAAGGTGGTGCCAAAGAACTGGCTCAACGGGAATCGGGTGTCGACGCATCTCTTCAACACCGAACAGGACGTCGATGCCCTCGTTGCGGCGTTGAAGGCGGAGTTGGGCTGAGGCCGAGGTGCCTATTCGAACTGCTTCCTGAACTCGTCGAGTTGGCGGCGGACGTCTGCCACCTCGTTGCGCAGCTCCTGTGTCGCCTCTTCGAGCGCGGCGATTCGGTCGTTCATGAACGCGCTGGCGACCGGCGTTTGTGTGTCGGGCGCGTCGGTCGTGTCGAATGTCACGGGGCCAGATAACAGGTGCGCGTAGCGAATTTCTTTCTGGCCCGGCTGGCGCGGCAGCATGAACACGAGTGGCGACGGCGTGTGCGCCAGCAACGCGTGCAACGTTGTTTCCACTTGCGACAGCTTCTCGAAATAGGCGAGGCGTTCCGTGCGCGTCCTGAGTTCGCCGACCGTCTGCGGCCCGCGCAACATCAGCACGCACATCACGGCAATCTCGCTCTCGGTGAGGTCCATTCCCTCACCGAACAGGTGCTGATACTTCGTGACGCGCGAGTCGGTGCGCTGTAAGGCGCGCACGAGCGATAGCTGGCGAAGACGATGAACCGCGGCGAGCACTGTCTCCTCGTCGTACGAGACGATGGGTTGCCGGTTCGACAACTGGTTGCACGCGGCCGTCAACGCATTCAGCGACAGCGGATAGTAGTCCGGCGTCGTGATCTGCTTCTCGACGAGTGCGCCGAGTATGCGCACATCCGCTTCATTGAGGAGTTGGTCCATGAGAGAAGTCTATCTTGCTGTCGAGAGATCGCTGGTGTAGTTCACTGACATCCCCAACCCCACCCACCAATGCGTCCGACACTTTTCGTCCTGCTCGCTGCCGCTGCTTCACCGGCACTTGCGCAAAACGCCAAGCAGGTCGCCACTCCGAAATCGCAGTCCAGTCACTCCGCTGTTGCCGACGTTCGCGCGCAATGGAAGCAGATGAGCGGTTACGTGCTGCAGTCAGCGATGGACGTTCCCGAAGACAAGTACATGTTCAAGCCGACGCCGGCGGTCCGGTCGTTCGGGGAATTGTTTGCGCACGTCGCTGGTGCGCAGTCGATGTTCTGTGCGCTGGCCCTTGGCGCGAAGCCGCCGGCGGAAGACGCCGTGAAGGCCACGACGAAGCAGGATCTGATTGACGCGCTGAAGAAGTCCAATGCGGATTGCGACAAGGCATATGCGCAGGCGGACGCCGCGACGGGGGCGCAGGTTGACATTTTTGGCGAGCAGCATTCACGCCTTTACGCGTTGATCATGAACGCGACGCATGATGGCGAGCACTATGGAAATCTCGTGACATACTTGCGCATGAACGGGATGGTCCCGCCGTCGAGCAAGTAGGCCGCGATCTTCGTGGTGGGTGGCAAACATGAGGCTGGCAGGGTGATCGCGCAACTGTGGCGCCGGCGATAGTATGAGCCACCCACCTAAGAGAGAGAACGATGCGTCTTGTATTCGCGATCGCCTCGGCCCTGTGGCTCATGACGGCGCCGGAACGCGCGTCATCGTCAATGATAATCGCGTAGCGGCTGGCACTCTTAGCGGCGCTGGTAGTGCACGGCTTTCCGCCGGACACGATGCAGGTGCGGGAGGGTGCAACGCGCGAAGTCCGATTCAAGGTTGGCGCGGCCGGCATTTACTTCTATCGCGGCGTGGCGAGCGATTCAAGCGATGCAGGACCGACCAGGGACGCGGAGCCCAGCGGCGCATTCATCGTGGATCCGCTCGGCGCCCCGGCAATCGCGCGATCGTGTTTTTCTTATTTCGCTCTGGAGTGTGAGGCCGTTACCGGGCGGGCTGCTCGTGGACAAGCGCATGCCGCTTCG
>JBDTMO010000257.1:0-7632 GCA_039934235.1 bacterium
CAGCGAGCTCGGTTATGAACTTCGCAAGAATGTCGATCGCAGCGTTCGCCGCGGCGTGGAAGGAGATCTCACATGGCAAGCCACACCCACGCTGACTGTCGTAACGAACGTGTCGGTGACGGACGCGCGCATCAATGACTATCGCGATGACCCGTCCGGGGTCGTCTATCATGACGTCACGCCACTCATGACACCCAAGTTCGTCAGCAATCATGGGATTCGCTCGGCAGTTACGTCGTGGCTGTCGCTCGATGCGGACGGACGCTATGTGTCGCGCATGATGCTCACCAACACCAACGATCCGCGGTTCGTGGTGCCCGAGGCATGGTATGCGGACGCCGGCGCGACATTCCACGTGGCGCAGCAGTCGGTGCTCGTACAGGTGCGTAACCTGTTCGACCGGCGCGTGTACACGGGCGGCTATCCGGGAGCGCTCGCGGGGAGCAACGATCCAAATGCAATGGAGCCGTACTACTACGTGCTGGCTCCGAGGAATATTTCGGTGAATGCGCGACTGACTTTTTAGGTCAGGGGCCATTCAATCCCGATCCGCTGAAGCCGCGTAGTCAGCAGGCGTCAATTGCCAACGCGACTCAGGCGCTCACAGCATCCAGCGCGATCCCCCACCGTTCGTCCCAATCACCGCGGACGACCACCGTGCGCGCCTCGCGCTCGGCAAGCGCATCGCGAAAGAGTTCGAACATGTGCTCCCGATCGCTCGGCCGATCGCGAATACCGTCGGGATACCACGGCACATCGACGTCGCAGAGCAGATAGAGATCGGCTCGGCGGGCACGCGCTTCTCGATCGATGAACTCCGAGTGAAAGCCGTAGTAGGCTCGCCCGTACACGATCGTGCTCACGAGATCGGTGTCGAGCACCAGTACCTTTCCGTTGTTCGCACGCACCCGGCCAGCCGCAGCGTCTGCAAGCGCGATGTGCTCGCGCGCAATTGGTTCGACTGTTTCGGAGCTCAGCTCGTGGGCAACGCGTTCCGCGTACGTGCGCGCACCTTCGGGCACACACTCGGTAGCCAGGGCATCCGCGAGCCGGCGCGCCAGCGTCGTCTTGCCCGTGCATTCCGGGCCTGTCACGCAGATACGTACGAGGGGCGTCGGCACCAGCAAATGATATCGCGATACCGACCGCGATGCGACGCTATGCAGTGCGGCGCCACGTCTCCGGGTGCGTCATCTTGTGCCGGCCAACCACGCGGGCGAGCTGCTCGCGCGTCACCGGTTTGTCGAGATAGTCCAGCGCACCAAACAAGTGCATGCGGTTCTCACTCGCCACCGCGCTTACCACAACCACCGGGATGGATCGCAGAACCGGATCCAGCTGCAACGCGCGCAACGCATCCCAGCCGCTCCTCCGTGGCATCATGAGGTCGATCGTGATCATGCCAGGCGATACCGTTCGCGCGAGCGCCATGCCTTCTTCTGCGTTCGCGGCGGTGACGACCGAGCAGCCCAAATCCTCGAACGACCGGCGGAGAATGACTCGTGCATCAGACTCGTCGTCGATGACAAGCACGAGCATGCGGCCCTCGTCGCGCGCAGAACGCTCCTCGATCGCCGACGTCACATCGCGAATCATGCCCGTCGACGTGACGGCAGGTATGTCGGCGTGCTGCGGAGCAAGCACGATCGTGAACGTCGAACCGACGCCCACTTCGCTCGCCACCGTGAGATCGAATCCCATCAGCAGCGCGAGCGAGCGACTGATCGTCAGGCCGAGCCCCGTTCCGCCGAATTGGCGTGTCGTGGAATTATCCGCCTGTTGAAAGGCCTCGAAGATCGCCTCGATCCGGTCCGACGGAATGCCAATGCCGGTATCAGCGACATCGATTGCAATCGGCTTCCTGGAAAGCGGATCCGTCCGGACGACAACGCGAACCTCGCGCTGCGCGCTGAACTTCACGGCGTTGCCCACGAGATTGATGATGATCTGCTTCAGCTTCGCCCGATCCGTCTCGAGCAGCAGCGACATATCCGGAATGTCCGCCACCAACTTCACGCCGCGCACACTCGCTTGCGGTTGAATCTCCGCGAGCGTCTCCGTCACGAGATCACCTAACGGAACGGACGTGATGTCCAGCTCCGTGTGTCCTGCCTCGACCTTCGAGAGATCGAGTACGCTGTTGATCAGCGCGAGTAGGTGACGACCATTGGCCTGGATTCGGCTGACGTAATCGAGGTCCTTGCCCGTCAGGTTGTTCGCCTTGTTCTTCAGCAGGATGTCCGAGAACCCGATCACGGAATTGAGCGGCGTGCGAAGCTCGTGACTCATGTTCGCGAGGAAGTCGCTCTTCGCACTGTTCGCGGTTTCGGCGAGTGCGCGCGCCTCGCGATGCGCCTCTTTCTCCGCGTTGAGCTCAACTAACCGCTGCTCCAACTTCATCTCGGCGATGGCTTCGGCGGTGATGTCCTGCGTCGTTCCGACGAGCTGCACTGGCCGCCCTTCAGCGTCCTTCACGACCTGCGCGTGCGCGCTCGCCACGCGATCCTCACCGTTGGGCAGGATGTACCGCATGCGAAACGAAAAGGGCGTTCCCGCCGCGACCCCCGCATCGACGATGGCCTTCGTTCTCGCGCGGTCGTCGGGATGGACGCGATCCATGAACAGTTCGAATGACGGCCTGTCGGTGAACGGATCGTAGCCGAGCTGGCGGAAGGTCTCTTCGGACCACGCCAATGAGCCCGTGGCAAGATCCTGCCACCAGCTGCCGATGCGTCCGATGCGCTGCGCGTCCGCCAATTGCGCCTCACTCTGGCGAAGCCGCTCGTTTGCACGCCGCAGCTCGCTGACGTCTCGCACGATGGCGGACGTCCCGATCCGCTTGCCCTCCACATCATGCAACGAAAACATGGTGAGCGAGATGTCCACGAGGGTTCCATCCTTCCGCATGCGGGTCCCCTGCACGTCCTCGACTCGATCACCACGCCTCATCATTGCGACAACCGCCCCCAACTGTGCGCTTCCGGGCGGCTGGAGCATTGAAAAATGCTGACCAATAGCTTCCTCGCGCGAATAGCCGAACAGGCGTTCCGCCGCCGGATTCCAGCTGGTCAGTACGCCGTTGGTATCGGCGCTCATCATCGCCTCGGTGGACGAATTGACGATGGCCGCGAGCTGCGCCAGCGCGAGCTGTTCGCTGCGCCGCGCGGTCACGTCCGTCGCGATGACGAGGACTTGCCGAGCGACGCCGTCGCTGTCGATGATCGGACTCTTGTGCGACTGGAGCCAACGCACCCTTCCGTGCACGTCCACGAACTTCTCCTCGGCGATGAACACCTCGCTGAGGTTGTCCATCGCCTGCCGGTCGCTCTCCACCCATTCCTTCGCATTCTCGGGCGTGGCACCCATCTCCGCCTGCGTGCGCCCAAGCATTTCCTCCGGCGTGCTGCCGTAGGCATCCGCGTGGCTACGATTCACGACGGTGTATCGGCCCGCACGATCCTTGGCGAACACAAAGTTCGGCAGACCATCGAGAACAGCGCGAATGACGGAGTACGCATTCGCCTGCTCCATCGCCACTGTGCGTTCGTCACGCGTTGGCATCAGGGGGCTCCGAGCGGAGGAAGAAGATCGCCTAGCGTCGCACGTGGTGTGCCGAGTACGAGATAAGCCGATGAGTATCGGCTAGCTCATCAGGAAACTTGAGTGACCACGGCCAACGCGCGATCGGTCTCGGCCATTGAACGCCGCCAATCGATGTAGCCGCGCACGGCAAGAACAAGGAACACCGCATACAGGCCAGCCGTCACGTAGAGGTGCTTGAAAATGAACATTCCGACGTAGAGCACATCGACACCGATCCATACCAGCCAGTTCTCGAGCTTCTTCCGGGTCATCATCCACTGCGCCACCAGGCTCGTGCTCGAGAGGAATGAATCCATGAACGGCAGTGCCGCATCCGTCGCGCCTCGCAATAGCACGCCGAGTACCGCCGAGCCGGCGATGGCGATGCCGGTAAGTATGGCGCCAAGCCGTGGTCCAGTGCGCGTAACGTGAAGCTCGGTGCGGTTGGCTCCGCCATAGAGCCATTCGTACCATCCGTAAACGGACAGCACCGCGTAGATGATTTGCAGGCCCATGTCGGCATAGAGCTTCGCCTCGAAGAACACCACCGCGTACACCGCCACGTTGATGATCGCCGTCGGCCAGCTCCAGATGTTCTGCCGGACACTGAGGTAAACGCTCAGGGCGCCGAGTATGGCGGCGAAGATCTCGATCCTGTTCGCCCACACCAACGTCCATACATCCGCAAGAGATATCACGATTGGCGAGGGAAATGGGATGAACACGCCTGACTCTGGCTTCCAAGATACGGGCGGACCACATTCAGCGGGCGGACCCGGAACGTTTTCACGCGGGCTCGCATTGATCGGGCAACCCTTTACGGAGCACCACGATGCCGGAGAAGAAGATCATCGCAGTCATTGGAGCGACGGGCGCGCAGGGCGGCGGGCTGGTACGCTCCATTCTCGACGACCCGAATAGCGACTTTGCGGTGCGCGCGGTCACGCGCGATGCCGCCTCCGATAAAGCGAAGGCACTGGCTGCGGCCGGCGCTGAGGTGGTCGAAGCCAACGTGGACGACGTCGACAGCCTGACACGAGCGTTTCAGGGCGCGTACGGCGCGTACTGCGTCACATTCTTCTGGGATCACTACTCGCCTGAAAAGGAGGACGCGGAAGCGTCACACATGGCGAAGGCAGCCAAGGCCGCAGGGCTGCAGCACGTCGTCTGGTCAACACTCGAGGACGTCCGCACGCACGTGCCGCTCGATGACGACCGCATGCCCACACTGCAGGGCAAGTACAAGGTCCCGCATTTTGACGGCAAGGGCGGAGCAGATCACTACTTCACCGACCTCGGCGTCCCGACGACGTTTCTCTATGCGTCGTTTTATTGGGACAACATGATCTATTTCGGCTCAGGGCCAAAGCCGGGTCCCGACGGGCAGCTCGCGCTGACGTTCCCCATTGGCGACGCGAAGATGGCGGGCGTTGCTGCGGAGGATATCGGCAAGGTGGCGTACGGAATATTCAAGCAGGGCACGAGCCTGATCGGCAAGAAGATCGGCGTTGCGGGCGAGCACCTGACGGGAGAAGAGATGGCCGCTGCCGTGTCGAAGGCGATCGGGAAGCCGGTGCGCTTCAACAGCATCACGCCAGAGGTCTATCGCGGCTTCGGATTTCCCGGCGCGGACGATCTCGGCAACATGTTCCAGTTCTATCGCGACTTTGAATCCGTATGCAACACGATGCGCGATGTCGAACGTGCGCGATCACTTGCGCCAGGCGTGCAGTCATTCGACCAATGGCTGGGCAAGCACGCAAAGCAAATTCCGCTCGAATAGCGCGTGCGCTGACGTGAGTCCCATACGCAATTCCCGGTGACGACACGCGCGGAGATCGTTATTTGCGGCGCCGGCATCGCCGGCGTCGCTGCGGCGTATCACCTCGCTGTTCGCCACGGCGTGCGCGACATCGTCGTCGTTGATGAGCGCGACCCGCTAACGCTGACGAGCGAGATGGGGACGCAAGGCTACCGCAACTGGTGGCCGGGCCCCGACGACACGATGCTGCGCTTCGTTTCACGCAGCATCGATCTGTTCGAAGAGTTGGCCGACGAAACCAATAACCTGTTTCGGTTGAATCGGCGCGGATACCTGTTCGTCACGGCCGAAGACACCGGCGTGGAGCGGCTGCGATCCGCGGCAAGTCAGGTGTCGAGCTTCGGTATGGGCGCCGTGCGAGAACATCCTGGCGCGGCGCCGTACCTGCCCGCCCCCGCCGAAGGGTTTCACAATCAACCAATTGGCGCCGACCTGCTACTCGGCGGCGAGGCAACGCGCGCCTTCCCATTTCTTTCCCATACGACGAAGGCTGCGCTGCACGTGCGACGCGCTGGATGGATGAACGCGCTCGCGCTTGGCGCCTGGATGCTCAAGCAATCGGTGAGCGCCGGCGTCACGCTTCTTCGCGATCGAGTATCGGCGATCGACACATTGGGTGGACGCGTCTCGCGCGTGCGCCTCGCGTCTGGTGCATCGATTGAGACGAATCGCGTCGTGCTCGCGACTGGACCCATGCTTCCCGAAACAGGCCGCATGCTCGGACTGGAGCTACCGCTCTTTCACGAACTGCACGCGAAGGTCACGTTTCGCGACACGTTCGGTGTCGTCCCACGCTCCGCGCCATTCACGATCTGGATCGACCCAACGCAACTCGGCTTTACGCCGAGCGAGCAAAGCGCCTTAGGCGACGACCACGCAGCTCGCCATCTTCTCGACACGTTTCCTGGCGGCGTGCATGTACGCCCTGTGGATGGCACCCATGGGAACGAGCTGTTCTTCATCTGGACGTACCACACCGAGCGTTGTGAGCCAGTTTGGCCTCCGACGTATGATCGGCACTATGCAGATGTGTGTGTTCGCGGACTCGCGGCAATGGTGCCGGGAATGTCGTCATACCTGAACAGCGCCGAGCGCGGCATCATCGACGGCGGATACTATTGCAAGACAACCGACAATCGTCCGCTCATCGGCCCACTTCCTGTGGAAGGCGCATACGTGATCGGAGCGCTTTCCGGCACGGGGATCATGACGTCGCAGTCGGCCGCGGATCTGCTTGCTGCTCACCTGACGAATGGCACTCTGCCGGACTATGCGAGCGCATTTCTGCCATCGCGCTACGATGATCCTGCGTACGTGGAGCAGGCACTTCGCTGGGGAGCGTTAACGGGTCAGCTCTAGCACACCGTTTTGTCAGACCCTTGCCCAGCGCACGCTGCCGCGCGTAGGCTATGCGCACACCGTCGCCCGTGAGACATCGATGATCAAGCGCACGCTTGTCGCAGTGACTGCAACCATTCTCAGCCTGAACAGCGCAGGCGCGCAGGATGCTGCCACGCTCGCCAAAATCCGCGACGAGGGAATGAACCACTCGCACGTCGTCGAGTTGTTCAATCACCTCACGAACGTGATTGGACCGCGACTCACAGGCAGTCCCGCGTTCAAGCAGTCCATCGACTGGTCGGCGGCAACGCTCAAGGGCTACGGACTTTCCGGCGTGCACACGGAAGCGTGGCCCTACGGCAAGGGATGGACCCTCGAGAAACTCACGCTCGAGATGACCGAGCCGCGCTACTTCCCGATCATTGGCTATCCGGAGGCGTGGTCTCCGTCGACAACAAACGAAATCGTCGGCACGCCAGTGTACATCGGAGATCTCGCGAACGCGGACAGTGTAAAAGCGCGAGCCACGCGTCCAGTACTGACTTCGCCGCTGTATTCGATTCGGCGTACCAGCCGTAGATCGGCCCAGTGCCCGGATCATTGTTCAGGTACACAGACAGCTTTTCGCGCGCGCGTGCATTCGCGTCGCCGGCGTAGTGCTGTTGTGCATACGCCTTGGAGCCAAGGAGTCCCTGTTCTTCTCCGCCCCAGATCGCCGCGCGAATGGTGCGCTTTGGCGCGATGCCAAGAGTCTTCAAAATGCGCATGGCTTCGATCAACTCGGCCACGGCGTCCGCGTTGTCGCTTGCGCCCGTTGCCGAGTGCCACGAGTCGATGTGCGCGCCGAGGAGCACGACTTCATCGCCGATTTGTGGATCGGTGCCGGG
>JBDTMO010000258.1:0-7608 GCA_039934235.1 bacterium
AGCTGCGTCGGAGTGGACCAGCGTACCCGCACCATCGCGACAGGTTCCTTTGGGATCTCACAACCCAAGGCTCTCCTTCGTGAGCGCGAGCCCAAACCACCATTGACCATCGGTCGTGGCGATGTTCACCTTGCCAGTCCGCATGAGCTGATAGAACTCGCCGAGCGCCGGTACTGACTCGAGCGTCGGCGCCTCACTGGCGGGAGCATATCCGCCACGACGAGTGACGTCGAGAATCGTCGTGCCGCACAAGACCGCCACCATCCGGCGACAGTACATGAAGCGAGGCGGAAGCTGCTCCACCAATGCTCCGTCGTACGCGCTCAGCAGACGCTTGCAGGTATCGTCGTCCATGCGGAGAAAAACAGCGATCGTCGCAAGATCGTAGAAAGGATCGTTCGGCCCTGCGGCGTCCCAATCGAGAAAGAACAGATGCTCGCCATCGTACACGAGGTTGGACGGATTGACATCGTTGTGACTCAAGACGACCTCGCGCCCACTCGGCGGCACCTCCTCTGAGAGCACTCGTCGCACGGCGTCGCCGACGAACGCTGGTATCGCGTACTGTCCGTCCAGTCGCTCCCAAATCGAACCAAGAAAGGCCGTCGCGTCCCTGGACGTCGCCTCCGCTGGCAACGGAAGGTCATGCACTCGGCGAATCGTTGTCGCCAGGAGTGCGAGCGCTGCTTCGCGCGTGGTCGGAGTCATGAACAAGGCCGGGAACGAGCGATCGGCGACGAAGGCGCTTACGATGGCGCGACACGACTCATCCGTATGCACGATGGACGGTGCCACGCCGGCATTCGCGGCAAGCTGCTGAATCGCGACTATGCTGCGCCACTGGCCGAGTGGTTCGTCGTGGTTCGACATCTTGAGTACGTACGATTGCCCATTGGCATCCACTCGATAGACGCCTGCGCCTGAGAGGCCCGCAGAGATCTTGCTGATCGTCGTGGTTGGGCCGCGGAGTTCCGCTGGCAGGCATGCGTCGAGATTCACTGTCGACTCCTCTGGCACAAGCGATATTGAAAGAACGAGGTGGACCGCATTCTTAGCGGCCCACCTCGCGTCTCGCAATCGCTGCGCCGCACGACTCACTCGGCGCGAGACTCAAACGTCACCCCGCTGCCGCACGCTTCAGCGCCGCGATGTCGATCTTCGCCATCGTGAGCATGGCTTTCAACGCGCGATCCGCCTTTGCGCGATCGGGATCCTGAAGCAGCGCGGGCAGGATTGACGGAATGATCTGCCATGAAAGTCCGAAGCGGTCTTTCAGCCATCCGCATTCGCTCTCCGATCCGCCGTCAGTCAGCTGCGCCCACAGGCGATCGACTTCCTCCTGCGTCTCGCAGTTCACATACAACGATACCGACGGCGACAGTTTGTATTTTGGGCCGCCGTTGAAGAGGATCAGCGTTTGTCCCTCGATCTCGAGCGTCGCGCTCATCGGCGACGCATTGAGCACTTTGGTATTCGGGAAGACTGACGTGTAATATGTCGCGGCTTCCTGAATCTGGCCGTCGAACCACAGGAATGGAGTAACCTTGTTCATCGTGTTCACCGGGTGAAGGAGAGTGTCGTAAGGAGAGTATTCGTAAGGTGCTACTTGGCGGCGTTTCGACGGACGTAAAGCGCTCCACCCAACCACGCCAGCGGCAGGGCCGTGACCGCGAGCCCGATTGGATACCATGCGGGACCAAGGTCGAGCGGGATCGTGGCGAGCGCTCCAGCCGCGGCGACGACGGTCCCAATCACGCCGCCGATCAACGCGTGACGCATCGGTGCGGCTGGCGCGAGCTTCGCGGTGACATACATCCCGGCCACAGTGAACACAGACCGGTATGACAGCGCCAGCACGTTGAGGCTTGGCTCGCGCATCGGCTCGCTCCATGGCTGGTAGACGTGGAGCAGGTGCAATACTTCGTCGGTGCCCAGCGACAGGGCGGCGACAGTGAAGAATCCGATAGCGACAGCGGCCGCGCTCCGTCCCCGCTGACGGGTTGTGCTGGTGCCGCCACCTCGTGTCTGAAGCTGCGCGTGGATGCCTGCCATGGGTCGTGTCTCCTCGGGTTTGGGGCGCCGTTGTGGTGCCTGTACACCTGAGTCGGAGCAGTTCCTGGATTCTCGACATCGAAAAGCGCAGAGGGACGCAGAGAGGCAGAGGGCGCAGAGGAACAGCCGACGGACAGCGACTCAAGTCCTGTCCAGCGAGCGCAGTCAACGCGACGTATACAGGGCATGCCATCGATGCGGACGCGCAACCTTCTCCTGCTTGGCCTGGTACTCGCCGCGCTCGCAACGGCAGCGGCGCCTGCTGCCGCGCAGCGTCGTGGATTTAACGAGGCCTGTCGCTCGAACTGGGACGCCGAGGACTATTTCGTTTCGCCTTTTTTTGGTGGGGCGCTGCCGTACGACGGGCGAGTCACCTTCGCGCGCATCAAGTACAGGGGCGCGTATGAGTGCGGACGGGAGGGTCCGGGTTGGGCGCATGACTATCCGCGGACCGAGATGCATTTCATGAAAATCCTCAGCACCATCACGTCGATCAAGCCGTTCGTCGAGCGGGGCCCGATTATCGGAAGCGTCCTCGTCCGTTTCGATCAGCC
Organism: bacterium; assembly: GCA_039934235.1. GTDB lineage: Bacteria > Gemmatimonadota > Gemmatimonadetes > Gemmatimonadales > Gemmatimonadaceae > AG11. Next base: position 2,607 of record JBDTMO010000258.1, read on the forward strand.
GGAAATATTCAAATATCCGGTCTCCTATTTATCAGAGCCGGGCGGTTGGACGATGACCGACGCTGAACTGAGCGGGCTGCGTCGTTATATCGCGCGCGGTGGATTCATCATCTTCGACGATATCGAGGGGGATCCGAATCCCGACTATCGCAACCTGCTGGCGCAATGGCGTCGTGCATTCCCTGGTGCGGTGCCGGTGCGGCTGGCGAACAACCATCCGATCTTCAACAGCTTCTTCAGCGTCGATCTATCGAAGATTCCAAGCAAGATGGGGCGAGTGCCCGCGGAGTATCTCGCATTCTTTCAGGACAATGATCCGACGAAGCGTATGCTCGCGATCATCGACAACTACGCGGACATCGGGGAATACATCGAGTACTCGGACGAAGGACTCGATGTCGTGCCGTCGAACGAGGCGTACAAGTTGTGGGTGAACTACTTCGTCTATGCGCTAACGCACTGAGGTAGTTTGGTGAGCGACTGCGCGATTTTGGTGACGACTATGTAGGCAGCTCGCAGTACGCTTCGGCATGTCGACTTGCGTTTCTTTTGCCGAGTGGTCTATCGTATGGGCATGGCTGCGATTCTCACTGATTGGACCGTTGATATGGTCGACGCGTTGCCGGACGATGGGCAGCGCTACGAACTCATTGATGGCGAGCTGTTCGTGACGCCCGCTCCGGGGGAGCCGCATCAGGACATCGTACGTGACCTGTGCGTCCGCCTCGCGCTGTATCTCAACGGGCATGGCGTCGGGAAGGTGATGATCTCCCCCGCTGACGTGCGCCGCGGCGACCGTACGCGGAATCGCGTCCAGCCCGATGTATTCGTCGTGCGGCTCGTCGATGGAAAGCGGCCGGCGTATCCATACGAGCTGCACGATCTCCTGCTCGCCGTTGAAGTGGCGTCACCCAGCAATCCAATTCTCGACTATCAGGTCAAGCGCGACCTGTATTTACGCGAGGGAATTCTCGAGTACTGGATCATCAACCCCGATGCGCGCAACGTTTCGCGGTGGCGCGGGCGTGATGATCCGGGCGAGGTGTTGAGCAAGGATGTCGAGTGGCATCCAGACGGCATGTCCGAGCCATTCCGGTTGAACCTGCTGGAGTTTTTTACAAAAGCCTTCGCGTGAGGTGACAATGCGGTCGCTCGTCGTTCTCGCCATGAGCCTCGTGGTTGTGGCGCACGAGGCAGCGACCGCACAGGGAGACTCGCACACGCTGCGAGGGACCGTCTTTGATTCGGTCGCGCATGCTGCATTGCCGGGAGCTGTCGTTCAGGCGGTGCAGGTTGACTCGGTCGCGGGCATGAAGTCCCGCGCGTACACCGCGACGACGGACGACCATGGCCGATTCAAGATTGGTGGCGTCCCGACAGGCCGGTTCGCCGTCGGATTTCAGCACGATGCCCTGAACGCGCTCGGCCTGGAATCTCCGTTACGAATCGTGGAGCTCGGAAGCAACGCTGACGTCAGCGTCGACCTCGCGATTCCCTCTGGACCAGTTGTGCGGGCGCAACGTTGTCCATCGAGCCAAGGCGATTCCGGCGACGGGATGGTCGCAGGTTATGTGCTTGACGCTATGACGTCGGCGCGACTCGATACGGTCTCGTTGGAACTCCGGTGGGCCGAGCCGCAGCGCTCCGCTAACAGTGAGCGCGGCGCCACTCACCACCGGATCGCCACCGTCGACAGCACCGGCAGGTTCGTCGCATGCGGCGTCGCAAGCGGCGTGGACCTCGCCATCGCGGTGACGCGAAGCGGATATCGCGGCGTCAGCGGAGAAATCGTTGTTCCCGCGGGTGGTGTCCTCCGGCGCGACTTCCACCTCACGCAACCAGCAGTGCGCCACGGCTCGGCAACACTGACCGGTCGTGTCACCTACGCGGACAGCGTGCCTGTGCGCGTCGGACATGTACTCATTCCCGCGTTGGAGGTGGACGCGGAAATCGTAGACGGCAGTTTCTCGGTGTCGCGCCTTCCTCCAGGGACGTGGGCGGTTGAAGTGCGTGCGCTTGGTTTCGATCCGCGCAGGGCGCTCGTGGATCTGTCAGCCTATGCGACGACCTCGTTGCGGTTGGTTATCAAGAACAACGCCCAACTGCTTGCAGGGATGACGGTCGTGGGCGTCGCGAGCGCAGACCGCAAGAAGATGGTTGAGATTCTCGATCGTCAACGGGTCGGATTCGGCACGTGGTTCATGCCGGGCGACGAGCGGTTGGCACGTGCCGATAAGCTGTCTGATCTGCTGCAATACGCCGCCGGCTTTCACTTGGACGGGCACGGGGGGATGGAAGGCCGAGTGAAGGGAGGGCTGGGGCTGACCCGATGCAGACCCACGTACTTCATCGACGGCAGGAGAATGCTAGGACTAGAGATGCCGCCGATGAGCGACGTGCTGGCTGTTGCAGCGTATCCGGATATTGCCGGCACACCCGTGAACTGGCGCGACGGCCGCATGTGCGCTGCCATTGCCATATGGACCAAGCACTAGCCAGGCTCGCGCTCCGCGACACGCCGCGCGGCGACGAAATCGGCATCTAACAAAACCGATACGACACTCGATCACAGCGGGGGATCACCACGCTCCATCTCGAGATGCTCGAAGTCGGGATGCTCGAATATCGCCGCCTCGAGAGTACGATCGGCCGGCAGCGCATCGTGCAGCGCCCCCGCCAAACGCGCCATGATGCGATTCATCTTCCGCACCTCCAACAACAACCGCTCCGTCGATCGCGTCTCCCAGTAAAACCCCTCGTCATGCACGGTCACATCGAACCCAATTCGCTCCGCCTCTTCGAGCATGCGCACCACAGCGAGATGACACTGCACGAAATGATCGTCACTCACGGCTGACGCATACTGCGTCTTACAGAAACCCTGCCAGAACCAATCTTGCCAATTGCCAGTCGTACCCTCGCGGGTTGGTGCACTGTCAACGAGCGGTCGCACAAGGCCGAACGCCGCCGGCTCCGACCCCTCCCCCACCGTCATCATGAACGCGGCAAACGCCAAACGCTCGGCATCATCGACCGGTCCGGCCACACCGTCGCGATCCTCCCGAACTCCCTCCGCAAATACGCGCAACCACCACTCGACACTATTGCGCGCGTCGGCGTCTTCAGGCGCAGAAAGCATCGCACCCGTGAACAACAACACGGGTGTCGCAAACTCGACACTAAGCTCCACCGCGTGAACGCGTAGCCGCTCGAGGAGAGCCACCGCCTGGTCGTCCGTAGTTGTGCCGGGAAGCCGCAGCTGATACGAGATGGTCAGCCCCACGGGAACCTCCGCAGCTCAGTAACCGTTGCGGCGCGAAGGCCTGAAATGACCGCGACCAAAACACGCGCGGCACTCATGGGATGTCCCCCGCGTCCACGAGGTCCACAAAAATCTGGTATCGCGGGAACGGTGATTCCTCGACGCCCACCGCAGGTTCGCCATTCAGATCGAGCTCGCCGTCGACCAGACACTCGCTGACGACGGACGAGTCGTCCTGCTCGGCCCACTCGAGAAACGTGTCGCCCACGTCGTCCCACTTTCGCGGTTCGAGAAGCTCCGCCCGGGCACTCCACGCGAGCAACACCTCGACATCCTGGAAGCCGATGCCAGTTGTCGGCACGAGCGACCCGTCATCGCGCCGCAACTCGAGCTGCAATGATTCGCAGTGCTGATGCGCCGAGGCGATGTCGGCGCGACTCGCGTTTTCGTAGAACGCTACCTGTACGCCGGTGACGACCGGCATGAGCGTTTCATACTCGGGCAAGGGAATGAACCAGCCCACCCGTTTGACGGGAATGATGCGCGCGAAGCCGAGTTCCGTTTCTCCCAGCTTGCGACCTTGGCTCCAGACGGTGTACGGCATGTGTGAGGCTCCGAGTAGGATGATGCGCCAAGTTGTCGCATTGTCGTCATCCAAGCGTCACCACGAACACGCATGCCGGATCAATTCATTTCATCCGAAGCGTTGGATCAAAATCAGTGCATCTCGAGCGACACGACAGACTTCGCGGGCAACGTCACTGTGAGCGTTGAGCCTGTGAGCCGAGCGCCGTTGAATGCCACCGGATGCACGGCGGTGGGCTGTTCGAATGAGTTGAACGCATTCATGCGATCCGATGTCAGGATCCGCCCCGTCACCGTCGTTATGGCCTGACCGCGCACCGACACATTCATCGTCCGCGCCTGGTTGGGATCGAGGTTCGTGAACGTCACGTGGACGCGTCCACCCGCATCGCGCGACGCCGTTGCGCTCACCGCGGGCATCGAGCGTTCGCCGTACTTGTACGTTCCTGCATCGAGCGCAATCGGCAGCAGCACAGCGTCATGATGCACCGTGTACATCTCGAACACGTGATACGTCGGCGTGAGCACCAGCTTGTCGCCCTGCGTGAGGATCATCGCCTGCAACACGTTCACCATCTGCGCGATGTTCGCCATCTTCACGCGATCAGCGTGGTTGTTGAACGTGTTCAGCGCCACCGCGGCAACGAGCGCATCGCGCAGTGAATTCTGCTGATACAGGAAGCCGGGATTGCTTCCCGGTTCACCCTGATGCCACGTGCCCCATTCACCCACCACGAGCCACACTCGCTTCCGCGGGTCGTAGCGGTCCATGATGGCGGACTGGCGCGTGATCAACTCATCGAAGCCCGTCGCCTTCTGCAGCAACTCGGCCCACTCGGCCTCGGTGAACTCGGTGGCTTTACCCTTCTTGGCCCAGCTCCCTGTAAGCAGGTAATGATGGAGGTCGATGCCGTCGATCATGCGGCCGGCCTCACGCATCATCACTTCCATCCACTCGTAGCCATCGTCACTCGGTCCCGTCACAATGCGAAAGGGACGGACTTTGCCGTAACCGGGTAAGAAGCTCGCGTAACGCTTGGCCTCATCGGCGTAGTACTGCGGCCGCATGTTGCCGCCGCACCCCCAGCTCTCATTACCGATACCCCAGAATTTCACGTTCCAGGGTTCCTGACGACCGTTCTTTCGACGCAAGTC
>JBDTMO010000259.1:0-7603 GCA_039934235.1 bacterium
GATCGCGTCCAAAGCCCCTGTCGATTCGCTTGCAGTAGCACGCTTCATGATCACCGCCCGACCATCATCTAACGCGCCGCCGTCGCTTTGGTGAGCGCATCATCGATGTCGCGAGCGTGTTCGCCGTATTCCTTCAGTGCCGTGCGCTCTGTGGGAGCGGCCGCAACCAAGCGCCGACGGAACTTGACAGCCGCGCTGGAATCCTGATCAAGCTCAGCCGCATGTATCGCTAACACGAGACCGAGCAGATGAGTCGGGCGCGCCGCGAGAATCGTGTCCGCCTCCGCGCGCGCACGCGAGACGTCACCAGCTGCCGCCGAGATGACGCCAATGTCGTATTGCGCGTGGGCGTCCACGGGGCCGATCATTTCATACGCCTGAATGGCCATGGGCGCGAAAAAACGCGCGCTATCCATCTTGCCCTGCTCGCTGTAAAGCATGACACGATTGAAGAGTCGGCTGGCACGCTCCTGCGGCGACATCGCGGAAATGTCCGGCGCCGTGCCGCCGCCAGCGCTCATTGGACCACTGAGCGGCGTCTCTGTGCCCGTGGCGCTTGCCGTTTGATCGCCCGTCCCGGATCGGCGCCCAGTCATCACGCCCGCGACGAAACTCGCCAGCATCAGCAGTGCGGCGCCTCCAACCAGCCAAGGCAGGCGATCGCCGCTTTTCACGCTAGCGGGAGCGGATGCTCCGCCCGCACCGATCGCCGCACCGCATTCACGACAGAAGCGCGCTCCAGCTGGAGCCGAGGCGCCGCATGCAGCGCAGGTCACGTCGCGCGCCGCCGCACCGCATCCCACGCAAAAGCGGCCGCTCACGGCTTCGCCGCAGCGAGCACAGGTCACGTCAGGTTGATGTTCCGTCATCGATGAGGGCGAGAGGTAAGATGGAGATACGGGTCAATCATGGGGACGCGACCATCAACTCGTTGCCGCTTTTTTCCGCAGCCCTTCGTGCATCCGCCCCAGAACCGAATCGTTCACCGTGTGCGGCACGGGCGCCAGTGGTCCATTCCGCGTGCGGATGTCCGCAAGTGCGCTGTCGGCCATGGCGACATTGTTCGTCGCGCGTGCGACCATATAGATACCGAAGAAAGGCGCGGCGTGCTGCGGAGCGAGCGTCGAGGCTGTGCGATACTCCGCGAGCGCTTCGGCATACGCCTTCCGTCGAAAGTACGCGTTGCCACTGTCCAGCGCGGCCTTCGCGGCAGGCCCGATCAGGGCATGCGCGGCGGTGGCCGCACGAACACTATCTCCAACGGTGGCCTGCCCGAGCGGCACCTTGGGTGACTCTTCCCGTGTGGTGCAGGCGAGCACTGCGGCGGCCGCGATGAGGAACGCCGATGATCGAACGAACGAGTGAGGCATGCGAGTGTCCTGAAGGCGCCGATTCATTTGGCGAGCGGGTTCTTGAAGTGACACGTGAGGCAGAGTCGCGGGTTCTTGCTCGACATGCGCGCGGCATCGAAGCCGGGCCCGTGCGGGCTGATACGCGAGCCGAGATCGGAGTGGCATTGCATGCAGTATGTCTGTTGGTGGCACGTCGTGCAGGCCTTGAGATCCTGTCGCGCCGCTCGGCCATGCTGCAACAACCAGAGCGGCTGTGCATTGTGGAACACGGCGGTGCGCGTGTTGCTCGTTGCGGCGAGGCCAGTCTGGCGATGGCAGTCCCGACAGAACGCCTCCGTGGAATGACACGACGCGCAGTCGGTTTCTCGACGATACGCCTGCGGTGCGTGTGTCGAGACAAAATTCGAGACGTGGTATCGCCGCGTCACCCGCTCACCGGCGTGACAGTCGATACAGAATCGCTGTGCATGGCAGCTCGCGCATTGCGCCGCGCCCGAAGCAGCCTGCGCACCATGTGCGCGCGCGAAGCCGATCGCATGCACGCGCACCACGCGCAGCGTGGTGTCATGGCGGAGGGCCGGCGCCTGCGGGGCTGGCATCGATCGGGGCGTCACGTTCGCGACGAGGCTCAAGTCCGGCAGGGCAACTGGTCTCGCATGGCGCAGTTGAACGCCGGCCGCCGTTGCTTCGCGCGCGTCGGGCATGCGACGCAGTACGTCCCGAGCGCCCTCGCCCGTGTGACACGATTCACAGCTCGCCCGTGCGTGACATGTGGCGCAGCGCGCCGAGCTCGCGTGCGCCGCCGTGCCGTGCAGCAATGCGAACTGTGTGCTCCGATGATCGCTCGGCGTGGGGTAGACGGCCGCCTTGCCGGACATCAGTCTGGCCACGCGAGCATCCGCGCCAAGTGCACGAATCAGCGGCTCGCGAGCGCCATCCACATGGCAGCGCTGGCAGCTCTCGCGAGCGTGACAGGTCGCGCAGCTCGCCGTGCTCGTGCGCGCTGCACCGCCGTGCGAGGTCGCGAAGTCCGCGCGCGCATGCGACGGCGGCTTGGGCAGGCCGGCCACACGCGCATCTGTAAGCGCCACGGCACCGGTGAGCGTGCGGTGGCACGTGGAGCACACGGTTCCGTCGGCGAGATGCGCACCTTTGCCCTGTGTGTGGCACGACACGCAGCGCTCGGGAGTAGCGCGAGCAACGGCCATCCACGACGCCGAGTCCGCGAGCGCGTGGCACGACTCGCACGTGACACCTTTCGTCTTTGCTGCGTGCTGTTGGTGCGAGAACACGAGCAGGCCAGGGCCTGATCGCTTTGGCGCCTCCCACTGCACGAGTGGCTTGACGGTTCCGTTGTGACAGGTCGCACACAGCGCCGCATTCGGGAAGGCGCGGAACGCATCGCCGATCGCTACCCCCACATGACAGCTCGAGCACAGCGGAAACATCTTCGCGTGGCGCGCATGCGGAAACGGCGATGCTGCCTGGCCTAAGAGCAGTGCCGGAACGACGAGCAGCGCCAGCGCACACAGGAGTCGCCTCATCGTACTCCTCCAGGCGGCATGCCCGGGTCACGTCCGACGGTCCACTCAAAGCGCACCGCCGCGCGCCGCTGTGTCCAGTCCGGACCTGGCGCCCCATTCGTCAACGTGTGCTGATACAGCGCGGCGTCCACAACCAGCCGTACATCTGGCGCGATGCGCATGGCTCCGTCGAGCGACGCGCCGTAAATGCGTCCAGTGCCGACGCGGAATTCATAGATATTCTGCGTGACCGCGAGATCGGCGCCGAACGAAAGATTCTCGGACTTGTCCCAACGCGCGCCGGTGCGGACGTCCGTACTCGCTGCGCCACTCCCGATGTCGACGTCGTACGACCCGAACGCCGAGAGCGCGCCTTTGTCTTGCCAGCGAACGTCACCCCCCGCGCGCCAACCGTTGGTGCGAAGCCCGATGACCGCTGTGCCGGCATCGGCATATGTGCGATATGCGCCACGCACCGACAGCGCGAACGGGGAACCGCGTGGGACCCAGTCGACACTGGCGCGCCCTTCGTCGAATCCCACTGGCGTGAACGCGCCCCAGATCGTCCACAACTCGAAGTATGGACGTGAATGCCGCGCCTCCACAGAATACGCGAGCACTCGGCCAATTCCGGTGCCGAGACGCAACCGCGCCTCATTCCAGTCGGCCGTCGAGAAATCGTAGTTGAGCCCGAGATCGGCGGTCACACCGAACTGCCGCGAGCTCGCATCGAACGACGCGCGCTCGGCATAGAGGCCGCTGCGGTCGGACAGCAGGACGCGTTGATACGTGAGCGCAGCGGCCAACAACGGATTCGGGCGATAACGCGCGCGCCCGCCAAAGAGATAGCCAGCTTGCTCGGGCGGCAGGTTGTCGACGGCGGCAAGTTGAGCGCTCGTGTACGGCTCATTGAGTCCCGCGAGCAATGCTCGGCCGCCCCATCCTTCAACGCTGAAGTCGTCGTGCCGCCACAGCGCGTTCGCGCCGTCGAAGGAGTACGTCCCAAGCCCGCTCGTAATCCACTGGCGCCCGAGCCGCCCGCGCCACGCGGTCCTCTCGAGTTCCGCATACGCGTCGAGCGTTTCGAAGTGATCATTGCCGCGCGGATACAGCAGGCCATCCGTACCGCCGAGCTGCGATCGCGCACGGACGTTGGCGTGAAAGCTCAGTCCCTCGCGCCATCCCCATGCGGCCATCGTGAGGTCCTGCAGCACGGGTGCGGCGCTGATGCGATCACCCGACCGCTCGAATGAGCAGAACGTGGAGCTCACTGGGCAGAGCGCCGGAACGCCCTCGCTCGTCGTCCGCCATTCGCCGGTACCCTGCACCTGTGACGCCGTGAGCGAATCCAGGACCAGCTGCCGCAACTCGATGAGCTGGACCGTGGTGACGCCCGAAATGCGTACGCCCTGTCCGCCAAGCAATGCAGGCCACGCCAGGGCGAGCAGCGCGAGCCGCTTCATCGCGCGCTGCCTGTGCGTCCTGCGCGCATCATGCCGTGGTCGGCCAACGCGTGGCATGTCGCGCAGTCACCGAGTGGGTAGTGCGTGCGCTGCTCCTGGTGACACGCGAGACAGACGACACGCGACGCCGGCAAGGCAGCCACCGTCGCATCCGTGTGGCAGGCCGCACATCCGGCGTGCGACGCTCGGTCGTGCCCCACTCGCGCAGTGGGGTGGCAGCTTGCACAGTCCGCCGTGGCCTCGTGGTGCGACGTGTGGCAACTGGCGCACGTTGACGTGACCGCGCGCGTGGCGCCGGAGTGGCAGCGCGCACACGCGAGCTTGTCGTGTCGCTCGTGCGTAAAAAGAATTTGTCGCGTTACGGGTTCGCGCCGTGCCGAAATGGCAAAGGCCATGGGCAGTGTGCGCTGCGGGAGCGACGATCCCGCGTGACAGGCGGTGCACGTCGCGGGTTGCTGCGCGCTGTGGTGACACGCGTTGCAGCCTGCGGGCCGAGGGAATGCCAACCCTCCGTGTGAATTGGCGGTGGAGTGGCATTGCGTGCACGTCACTGACGTATGGCGCGAATGCAGGAACGGCCGATCGGCAGCACGCTTGTTCTTCGGTGCGCGGGCCACATGCGTGACGCCACTTCCTGGCGCGCGCGACGCACGAATGGGCGCGCGAGCGGCAAACGCCGCCAGCGATGCTGTGGGTGCGAAGTGTTCACCGCGGCGCGGCACGCGCGACGCACCAACCCGGTGGACGATCGGTCGCCGCTCCGGACCGCTCGCCCGACGAGCCTGCGGACGATCGAGATTGATCGTCGTGTGACACGCAATGCAGTTGGTTCCCTTCACCTTCCAACTGTGTGCCTGATGGCACATGCCGCACTGATCCAGCGAATGCTTGCCAAACCCGCGATGAAACGCGGTGAGTGTATCGGCGTTGGAATGACATCCTGACATCGCACACGTCTTGAACGCGTCCTTCGGCTCCGTGTTCTTGTGCACGTCGTGGCACATGCCGCAGTTCCCCTTATGCGGGTCGGCGGCCAAATCGAAGTTCTTGATGTTCTGCGTCATCTCGTGGCACGACGTGCAGTCCATCACCTTCGGCGTGAGCGCCAACTTCGCCTTCGCCGGCGACGTGCCCACTGGCACGAGGCCCTTGAAGTCGTGACAGGAGGTGCAATGCATGAACCCCTTCGTCGACATCGCGCCAAGATTCACTTTCAGGTTCAAGTGACAGCCGCTCTGCGTGCAGCTGAAGCTGGTGGGCTTGAACTGGTGGAAGTCGCGTCCATGGCATGAGACGCACTGCACGTCCTTCAGTGCCTTCTTCGTTGACTGAAGGTGCAACGCATGTCCGGCGGTGAGCGTCACGAGCGTACGCGCGGAGTCGGTGCCCTCGCGCATGTGGCACTCACTGCACACTGCGGACGGCACCTTGTCGTGGGGCGGTACCGTCATGCGCCGTTCCGTCACCCACCAGAACAACTCCACGGAGCTCACATACATCGGTTGGCGATGGCACCCATGGCACTGGATGTCCTTGTGCGCGCTGACCTGGAAGCGATTCCAGGCGATGTCCATGATGTGGCACGACTGGCAGAAGTCGTTCTCGTGCATGACATAGTTGTAGCCGTACAACCCCGAGCCAATGCCCGCCACGGCAACGGTCACTGTAGCCGTGACGAGCGTTGCCTTGAGCATGAACGACCGGCTGAGCCACCACGCCCACAGCGCACGCCGATGCTTCCACACCTGCCACGCGAGAATGAGCGCGACCGGCACGCCGACGAAGATGCCGGCGAGCTGCACCCACTGCGGCACCGTGGTGAACAGGAAGCGAAAGAGGTGTCCGCCAAGCGCGGTTGTTCCAGCCGTCTTTGACGACGCCCCACCCACGTAATGCGAGTCGGGCGATTGCAGCAGGACGAGAAGCAGCGAGATGATCACAGGGTGCGCCCCAAAGACATCGTCACCGCAAAGCGCGACGGACGGTGGTACCGTCCGTCGCCTGCGTCATCTCGCACCGCGCGCACTGCGGTGCTGGCCCTGCTAACGCTGGACGCCGTTTGACGACGGTCCTCGCGACGGAAGTTTGAACTGCGGTTCGAGCGACACGCCAATACTCGGCGTCACACCATAGTCCTTCTGGATCTGGTTGATCGAAGCCACCAGGAGTTGCTCGATCAGGAAGGGGTTATGAATGATCCCGCCCGGCGCTTGTGCCAACGACACATTGAATTGTGTGCCAAGGCACGACGTAAACGGCTTTCCGGTGACGAGCACGCACGCTGTGGAATTGATCGCCTTCACTTTCGCGATGGCGGAATTCGCCGATACAACCAGTTGCAGGATGCGGGTCGAGTCCGTGACGTAAAGTGTCCGCGCGACAGCTTCCGACGCGTGACACCCTCCCGACACACACGACCGGAATGTCTTGGCCGTGAGCGTGCACGACTGCGCGACCGTTGGAATACCATTGGCATCCACACACGGCGCCGCGATGAAACGGTGGCCTGTGCTCTGGAAGGCGAACTTGCCCGTGGCCTTGTCTGTCGCGGCAAAGCGCGCGACGTGACAGGTGGCGCACAGCTTGGGATTGCGCGACGGTGTGCCGTGCGTGCCGATGATCGAGTCGCTCGTGCTCATTCCCGGCGGGAACCATCCCGCCAGCCCGAACAGCGTTGGGCCTTCCGGTGAATGGACGCTATTGCGTGTGGTCACCTGCGACGGATCCGCGCGTCGTTGATGGCACTTTGCGCACAGGTTGTCGTCGACGTTCGCCGCGCCGATGGAGAAGCGCAGCTGCTTTTCATTCTCCGAGCCGTGCGGGTTGTGGCATGTCGCGCAGACGAGCGGCAAGGCGTTCGCCGCCGTGATGCCCGTCGTCGGCACTTTCTCGGCGTAGTTCGCATTGGGATCGAACTGCGCTAATGCACCCTGCGCCGTGTGACAGCCGACGCACGTTGGGTCCGCATTGCCCACCGTGCCCGACTGCACGATGGAGTGCGACAATCCCTTTTGGTTGGCCAGCTTCCACTCGTCCACAAACGGGCTGTGAACTCCGGTGTGACACTCACCGCAACCATTCGTTGCGTTCGTGTCTGCCTTGATCGACGCCAGCGGCCGATTGGTGGCGGTTGGACTGCTGGCATGCGTAAGCCCAGGTCCGTGACAGCTCTCGCACTGGACGTCGTGATAGCGCGCGTCCTTCGTCGATCGGTATCCGACGGCAGTGTCAGACACTGCGTTCCCGAGGTTCGCCACCGAGTGGC
>JBDTMO010000260.1:0-7549 GCA_039934235.1 bacterium
GATGACAGGCCGAAGTGCAGGTCCTTCGCTGCGCTTGGCAAGGATGACAGGCCAAAGTGCAGGTCCTTCGACTCGCTTCGCTCGTTCAGGATGACAGGGTTGCAAGGCAACATCTAAAAGGAAATACAGGTGCGAAACATTTCACTCGCGCCGGTACGGCGCGCGCATGTATTGCGCGCAGCCGCGGCCGCCGCCTTGCTCCTCGGATACATCGACCTCGCGCGTGGTGGCATCACGGTGGCTCCACTGCTCATCGTATTCGGGTACGCTGTGCTCGTCCCCGCGGTGATTCTCACATGGCGATGAAGCGCGCCAATGGGGCGACGACGCCTGCGGCGCCGTCGTATCGCATCGCGGCACTCGTCGGGCTTGCGGTACTCGCGCTTTACGTCGCGACGCTCGCGCCGACCACCGCGATGTGGGACGCGAGCGAGTATATCACCGCCGCGTACACGCTTGGCATACCGCATCCGCCGGGCAATCCACTGTTCGTGCTACTGGGGCGCGTGGTGTCATTGGTGCCGCTGGGCTCTGTTGCCGTTCGCGTCAACTTCCTTGCGGCGATGTGCAGCGCGATGTCCGCCGCCATCTGGTTCCTCGTCGCGGAGCGTGTGCTTGTTGCGTGGTCGACCGTGCGATGGACGCGCATCGTCGCGGCGGCGACGGCTGCCTTGCTCGGCGCGTCGGCCTTCACGGTATGGAACCAGAGCGTCGTCAACGAAAAGGTCTATACCGTTTCGCTTGCGTTCTTTGCGATTGTGTCGTGGCTCACCGTGCGGTGGTGCGACGACCCGGATGGCCCCGTCGCGGACAGGCTGCTGGTGATGATCGCGTACCTGATTGGGCTTGGATACAGCAATCATCCGGCGGGCCTTCTGGTCGGTCCAGCGGTAGCGGTTGCGGTGATGGTGCGCAGGCCGGCAACACTTCTTCGCTGGCGCCTGCTGCTGGCCGGCTCCCTCGCGTTGGTGCTCGGCCTTACGCCGTTTGCCGTTGAGCCTATTCGCGCCGCATGGCATCCAGTCCTCAACGAGGGAGAGCCGACAGGATGCACGCGTGAGATCGGCTTTGCGTGCACGTTTTCTAAAACGACTGTGACACGATTGATGGCGAACATCAATCGTGACCAGTATGGCAAGCCCGATCTCTCCGTGCGCCAAGCGCCATTCACGGCGCAGGTAGGCATGTGGTGGTTGTACTTCAAGTGGCAGTGGCTGCGTGACTCACGCGGCACGCAGCCTGGACTCCAAGCCGCCTTCGCACTCGCCTTTCTGATGCTCGGTATCCTCGGTGGCTTTACGCACTGGAAATACGAGCGCGCGTCGTTCTGGTTTTTCGGGCCGCTCGTTGTCACGGTGACGATCGCGCTTGTGTACTACATGAATTTCAAGTACGGCGCATCGCAGGCGCCGGAGCTTGCCGGCGTGGCGCGCGAGGTTCGAGACCGTGACTACTTCTACCTCTGGAGCTACTCGACGTGGAGCGTATGGGCAGCACTTGGCCTTGCGGCACTTTGGCGCGCACTCGCGCAGCGCGTTCCCTCTGAAGACGCCCGCCGCTGGGCGACAACAGCGCCTGTGTTGCTGCTCGGCGTCATGCCGCTCGTCGGCAATTGGCGTGATGCGTCGAGGGCGCGCGAGACGGCGACGCGCGAATGGGCGCATGATCTGTTGAACTCCGTGGAGCCAAACGGCGTGCTCGTCACACTCGGCGACAACGACACGTTTCCACTCTGGTACGCGCAGGAAGTAGAAGGTATTCGCCGAGATGTGACAGTCGCGGTGACATCGCTGTTGAATACGGACTGGTATCCGCGTGGATTGGCCCATCGTGTGATTCCACCGTATGACGCAGCACATGGACCTGCGGTGTATCGCGGCATGGCGACGCCGAGTCCTTCGTCGCCCGTGTTCTCGCTCACGGACGATCAGCTCGACGCCATTCCCGAATACGTCGACGTGCGCACGCCGCAAATATTCCAGGCTGGTGCATTTCGCTCGGTCGTGGATCCGCGACGCCTGGAATTTGGTGTGCCGACGCGCGGTGACTTGATGGTTCTCCAGCTCCTCAAGGACAATATTGGCGTTCGACCGTTTTACATCGCGCGGACATCGGGCGGCTACGTGCAGGCACTCGGCCTGGAGCCATACGCGTTAGTGCAGGGACTCGCGTACAAGATCGCACCTACGACCGTCGTTGCGTCGGCTGATACGATTCCTTCGCCTGGTACCGGGCATGTGGACGTCACGCGAACACGCGTACTTTGGGATGCGTATGGCGCTCCGCCCGCGATGATTCGCCGCGGAGACTGGGTTGACCGGCCGTCGCTGGGTATTCCCGCGATTTATGTGTCGACCGCGTTTACGCTCGCTGAGGTGTTGATGCGAAAGGGCGATACGGTGCAGGCAGAGCGAGTTCGTCGCGCGGCAGTGGATTTGGGCGAGGCCACGCGCACGCTCGAATTGTTTGTTCCTGACGCACCCCCTCCGCCGAGTGCTGCGGCGGGAGACGGTCCGCGTGGGCGAGCGGTGCCGGTGAAGCCGTGACGGCGGACGGATGACGCATGACGCATGACGGCTAACGGCAGACGGCAGACGGCTAACTGCCCGCTCGCGTTCGCTCGCTGGACGGCTGACGGCTGACGGCTGACGGCTGACGGCTCACGGCTCACGGCTCACGGCTCACGGCTCACGGCTCACGGCTGACGGCTGACGGCTCACGGCTCACGGCTCACGGCTCACGGCTGACGGCTGACGGCTGACGGCTCACGGCTCACGGCTCACGGCTCACGGCTCACGGCTCACGGCTCACGGCTATATGCCCGCTCGCATTCGCACGCTGCACAACCGCCGGTTGCGGTACTGAACCTGATTCCGCAACGCTGGCATGAACGAATGAAGGAGCACATGTTTACCGAATGCACCTTGGCGAGCCCAGCGCACTACAGCCCTTCACAGCCGGCGAGCGATGCTTCGGCTGCTAACGCTCGGAGGGCTGAGCCTCGTTGAAGATGGCGTGCAGGTTACTGGCGCTGCGTCGCAGCGAAGCCGGCTGGCGCTCCTGGCGGTGCTGGCGGCTGCGGGGCCGGCTGGCGTATCGCGCGACAAGGTGTTGGCCCTGCTCTGGCCCGAGAGCGATGACGAACGCGCTCGGCATGCGCTGAAGCAAGGCGTCTACGCGCTCCGGCGCGACCTCGGGAATGAGAATGCCATCGTGGGCACAGCCACGATGGCACTCGATGCATCGGTTGTGGCGAGCGACATTCGCGAGTTCGAGGACGCGATCGGCCGCGGTGCGGACGCCGAGGCGATCGTGATGTACGCGGGCCCGTTTCTCGATGGAGTCTTCATCAAGGCGTCTCCCGAGTTCGATCAATGGGCGGCAAGCGAACGGAATCGTCTCGCTCGTGCGCACATCGAGGCGATTGGTCGTCTTGCGAACGCGGCCGAAACGAAGGGTGACGCGGAGGCGGCGGTACAGTGGTGGCGTCGCGCTGCAGGCGCCGAGCCGATGAGTGGACGGGTCGCGCTGTCGCTCATGCGAGCGCTGGCCAACTCGGGTGACGTGAGCGCAGCGATACAGCACGCACGAGTGCATGACGCAATCGTGCGCAACGAACTCGATTCACCCGCAGACGACGCGGTGCTCGCGTTCGCCGAGCACCTCCGTCGCGGCGAATACGTGCCGCCGGTTCGCGCGCCGGCTGGGAAGCCGCCCGGTCGAGAGACACCGACAGCGTATGCGTCGCCAGAGGCTGAGCGCGTTGCCACGACAGCGGCCATGTTGTCGGAAAAATTTGGCGGCACCGCGGAACCCGTCGTGGTTGAACGATCGCCAGTTGCGAATTGGCGACAGCGAGTGCTCGCCACATTTGCCGTGCTCCTCGGGCTCGGTCTCGCAGCAACGCAGATTCCGTCTGTACGCGCGCGCGTCGTCACGATGTTGACCGAGTCGCGCGCACCGCGACCGAATCGGCGAATCGTCGTCGCGACGTTCGAGAATCAAACCGGGGATCCAGCGCTCGACCCGTACGGAGAACTCGCGTCCGATTGGCTTGCGCGCACGCTGCTCGAAGCCGACTTCGTCGTCGTCGATTCGCGCACATCCGCCACGATTACGCGAATGCTCGCGCGGATTACGCCGGAAGGCACAGCGCACGACCGCTCCGCATCGCTCGCGTCGCAAACGAGTGCGGGCACCGTGATAGCAGGCAGATATTATCTGCAGGGTGACTCGCTTCAGTTCGAAGCAAAGATCGTCGATCCTGTTCGCGGCGTTGTGCTGGATGCTGTCGGCCCGATTCAGGGACCCAAGTCAGCGGGACGATCGCTCGTTGCCACGCTCGCGAATCGTGTGACGGCAAAGATGGCTGCGAACGCGGGCACGACTCCGGGCGCAAGCACCGCGTCGCTCGTCGAGCCGCCGTCGGCCGAAGCATTCGAGCAGACGAGCCGAGCGTGGGAGATGTTTTTTGCCAATCCGGCGGATACGGCGGCGGTGTTCGCAGAGCTTGCGCGTGCGTCGGCGACAGACTCGACCTACACCGCGCCGCTGTTGATGCGTGCGTACGTGCTCGACGTCAAGGAACAGTGGGCCGCGCTCGCACAACTGCTCAAGGCACTCGAGCCTCGGCGACCCGCGATGCAACGGACCGAGCGCGAGGCCATGGCCTTGTATGAATCGGATCTTCGGGGCGATCTGGCGGGCCGTCTTCGCGCGTCGCGCGAGTTGCTTCGTCTGCATCCGGGTTCGGCCGACATGGCGCTTCTCGTTGCTGTGTCCGCGTCGTACCTGAATCACGCCGCCGAAGCGCATCAAGCCTTGATTGCGGCGAGCCCGGACAGCGGCATCAACCAGGTATCGCCGATGTATTGGGCATGGCGCGCTGTGAGCGAGCACGCATTGGGTCGTTACGACGAGGAGCTTCTTTCAGCGAAGCAGGCGCTGCGCCGTTTTCCGGCAAGCCCATTTGCCGCGCTCGCGTTTGCTCGCGCGTACGCCGCGCTCGGACAGACGGGCGCGCTCGATTCCTTGTTGGCGCGATCGGGTTTCAATGCGCCGACACTTGGTCCGGGCGCGCGAAACCTTGCGCTGCTCGCGGCGCGCGAACTGCGCGCGCATGGTCACGATCGTGAGGCAGCGACGCTTTTTACGCGTATCTCAGCGTTTACGCCGCCGCGCAATGCGTCGAAGGATGACTTGCAGCAACATGCGTTGGCGCTGTACGAGTCGGGCGACTACGCGGGGGCGCGAGCGGCGTATACGTCGCTCGCCGCCGCCGACCCGGGTGATCTCGAAGTGGCGGGCCGCCTTGGCGCGATTGCCGCGCGACTCAAGGATTCGTCAACCGTGAAGGCTATCGATGACCGATTATCGCAATCGCCGTCGCCATACGATTTTGGCAAGCGAGCTTTTTGGAGAGCGCATCTCGCCGCGCTCTCGGGGAGGGGAAGCGACGCGGTGGCGCTTCTGCAGGAAGCGATTGCGCAGGGCTATCGGCCGATGGATATGGGCGTCATGACGCTCCACGACGACGGCGACTTCGTGGGTCTCTGGAAAGACTCGGAGTTCCGTGCGCTCGTGAGGCCTCGCGACGGCGGTGCGGTGATTCCGTAAAGCGTTGTTGCCGAGTGAGTTGACTGGATGGTGACCGATCGTTGACTGGGTGTGGGCAGATTGAGCGCGTTGGTTCACCCACACCACACCCGCCAATGCGCGCTCTCACGATCGCCTCGCTTGTTGTCATTGCAGCAACGGCAGAAGCCCAGCAACACGTCCCGAGAGCCACCGGACACAGCATCAATGGCCTACCCGCGCTCAACTTCGACGCGGATGAGGGATTCGGCTACGGGGCGATTGGGCAGTACTACGACTACGGAGACGGAAGCGCCGACCCGTACCGCTTCTCGTTGCAGCCGACGCTATTTCTCACGACGCGAGGCCGGCGCGACGCAACGCTCTTTCTCGACGCGCCGCATTTATTGCCCAATGGTTGGCGGTTGGGTGCACAGGTCGCGCGAGAGCAGCAGCTCGCCGCTCCGTACTATGGAGTGGGCAACGCGTCTCAGTCGATTGAGAGTGCGACCAAGGGAGCGAATCCCTATTTCTATCGCTTTGGGCGAACAGTGTTGCGTGCCAACGCGGATGTTCAGCACGGGTTGTTCGCGCCCGCCCTGCGGTTGCTCGTCGGCGTGGGAACGCGAACCGCCGATGTGAAGACAGTGCCCTACGACTCGGGGACCACGCTGCTCGCGCAACAGACAGGGAGTGCGGGTCTTCCAACGGCCAATGTTCGGTATGCTCGCGTCGGACTCGTGTGGGACACGCGCGATCGCGAGATCGGCACGCACGGCGGCAACTGGTCGGAGGTGCTGGTGCAGCGCGCTGGTCGCGTCGCTGGTGGCGACCAGGTGTTTACGCGTATCACGGGAAGTGTTCGGCAGTATGTGCCGTTAGCCTCAACGGTGACGCTCGCTGAACGTGTGGTGATGCAGACGTTGCGCGGTGAGCCAGCGATCTCGGAGATCTTCGCCGTTCAAAGCTCCTTCAGGGATGACGAGGTGCTGGGCGGTGCCACGTCGATTCGAGGCATTCCGAAGAATCGATACGTCGGCAAAGGTGTGGCGTTCGCGAACTCAGAGCTGCGGTGGTCGGCGGCTTCGTTTGCTCTGGCCGGAAAGCCCACTCGGCTGGTGTTGAGTGGTTTTGTGGACGCTGGCCGAGTGTGGGCGGATGGGTTGGATCTGTCCCAGGTGGGGTCGGATCTGCACGTCGGGTATGGCGGCGGGGTTCGGGCAGCGATTGGGCCGAGTTTTGTGATCGCGACGGATGTTGGGCATTCGTCGCAGTCGATGGCGGCTGTGTATATCGGGTTGGGATATCTCTTCTAGTCCCGGGTGCAGATCCTTCGACTCGCTGCGCTCGCAAGGATGACAGGGAGGTGCGGGTCCTTTTGGAACGCACTTGACGCGGATTTCCGCGGATTTGGCGGATCGACGCGGATCCTCGGCGACGGCTCCATCGTCCGCGCGCAGGCATTGTGTTCTGGGGCGGACCGAGGTGCATCCTGGATCTACGCGCGCGCAGGTTGAGCAATCCGCGGGCATCCGCCCAATCCGCGCAAGTCCCTGTTAGAGTCGTTGAATGCTTTTCGCTCGGCGTCGCCGTCGACTGTTCGTGCTGCGCCCCACTCGCTCAGGGTGCAGATCCTTCGACTCGCTGCGCTCGCTCAGGATGACAACTCTCGCTGCGCTCGCTCAAGATGACAACTCTCGCTGCGCTCGCTCAGGATGACAACTCTCGCTGCGCTCGCTCAGGATGACAACGGGTGCTAGCTTCGCTAGCCATGCGCACTACTCTCATCGCAGCAGCATTTGGCACCGCGCTACTCGCGGCGGACGTGGCGGCCCAGACCCCGCGTCCTACCGTTCTCGTACTCGGCACCGGCGGCACGATTGGCTCGGCAGGCGACTACTGGGGCGGCAATGCGACGCGCGTCGCAATCGATCAACTCGTCAAGGTTCCCGGAATCGATTCTGTCGCGACCGTC
>JBDTMO010000261.1:0-7540 GCA_039934235.1 bacterium
ACGAAAGCGACGTCGATGCGCTCATCCAGGCACTCGCGCGTGCGAAGGCGGTATTTGCGGCACCCGCGCTCGAACACAGCTAGTCGCTTCGAATTTGTCGTCCTGAGCGCCACGAAGGACGTGCACTTGGCTTAGGACGACCCATGCATGGCTTGGCTCAGGCCGACAACTCAAAACTCGACGCGTGGCGCGGTCTGGTTCGCGCCCACGCGCCCCGACGCGATATCCGCCTTCGCATAGTTCTCAGCGCGAATCGGTGATCCGCCGAGCCTCCGCATCAGCGTCAACTGGCCTGTATGCGTGAGCGCGTCTGCAATCGGCCCCTGAAACAACTGCTCAGCCGGACGGCCGAGCGGTGCGTCACTCGCGAGGTATCCGTCGAACTTCTCCAGCGCGCAAAAGAACCGGTCGCAGTCCTCCAACCATCCTTTCGGCGGCACATCACTCCACCGATGCTCGCCTTCCGCGAGCGCGAGTGCCCAGTCGAAGAGGTCGCACATGTGCGCGAGTATCTCGCCGGCCGAGCGGGTGTCTGGCGCAGCGCGAAAGGCGCTGAAGTGGTCTGGCGCACTCCGAACGGCCTTTCCGGCGCGATAGGAAAGCGTTGCGACCGTGTGACGGAGAAGTGCGCGTGATGGATCGGGATGCCCGTTCGCTGCCATGAGTCGATTGGTGATGGTGGCTTGCCGACGTTGCTACTTCGTGGACACAGCGACCTTGAACGTCAGATAGCTGATGCGCTCGCCCGGCACGAGTATCATCTGGTGCGGGGTGCCGGCCGGGATGACGACGATGTCGCCTGGCTTGATGCCCCCGCGAAATCCTCCCTGAATGACCCCGCCGCGCAACTCACCGGGCGCGGTTTCCTTCGCGCCGTCGGTGAAACCGCCGGTGAGCATCGTCGCGTGACCGGCTTGCACGACAAAGACGTCCGTCCACTGCATGTGCAGCTCGACTCCGCCGGAGCTATCGCGATGCGTGAGCGCATAGGTGTAGCCCGACCCTGCACCGAGTGCCGCAGTGCGCGCGATACCGGGCGTCAGCGAATCACCAATCGCCTTGAGACGCTCGGCGGTCACGATTGTCGCGGCAGCGGCGGGCGTTTGGGCGACGAGTGATGTGGACGACAACAATGGCAGCGCAGTCAGCAGGAGCATCAATCGCATTGTCATTCGGCTCGGCTGTGGGCGATTAGACCCGTGTGGACATTATCATGCGCGCGGCCGCGCAAGCAAACGCAGATGTTATTGCCCGACGGATGGTAGCTCGACCGAGAACACTGAACCTTGTCCGGGCACGCTGACAGCGCGCAACTCTCCGCCCATGCCGCGCGCCAACTCTCGGCTGATCGCCAGACCGAGTCCCGTACCTTCGACCGTCCGCGTCAACGCGGGCTCCAGTTGTACGAACGGCTCAAAGATGGATGCAAGTTGCTCCGGAAGGATGCCGACGCCGGTGTCACGCACCTCGATGCTGACGCGCGAGCCTGCTGACGTCGCCGACAACGTGATGCGCCCTCCACTCGGCGTGAACTTCACCGCGTTGCCCAGCAGGTTGATGAGAATCTGCTCGAGCCGTTCGCGATCCGCGAGAACGATGAGCTGCTCGGTGGGCGGCCGGTACTCGTACGCAATTGCCCGAGTACGGGCTTGGGGCTCGATTACGCCTTCCATGCGTTCCAGGATTTCGCCGATGGGAAGCTCGCGGAGATCGTAGCGCGTCCGGCCGGCCTCGATGCGACTGAAGTTGAGAATGTCGGTGATCAGTTCGAGCAGGTGCTGCTGGTTTTGCCTGATGCGCGCGAGGTCGCGACGCTGGTCATCGGTGATGGGGCCGCGAACGCCCAGCGCGAGCAACTCGGCATAGCCGGCAATCGCGTTGAGCGGCGTCCGGAGTTCGTGGCTCATCGTCGCCAGGAAATCACTCTTCGCGCGATTTGCCGCCTGGGCAGCCGCGTACAGACGTGCATTCTCGATTGCCGTCCCCGCGCGCATCGCAATCTGCTCGAGTGCGGCGAGCTCCGCGTTGCCGTAGACGCGACCCGAATCGGAATACACGAGGGACAGCGCACCAAACACCTGCCCGCGCGCGCTCATCGGCACGCACAGGTACGACTGCGCTCCAAGGGCAAGCAACATCTCACGCTGCTCGTCCGATCGCGCGTAAGCGAGGATCTCGTTCGGCTGGATGTGAGGCGTGACCTGCGCGAGTCCTGTTCGCACCACTTCGCCGACGCCAGGATCTCCAGGCCGGTAGGGATACTTGGTCCAGAGCTCACGCAGTATCACCTCCTTGGCGGGATCCACGTGCGCCGACGAAACGCGACGCAGGTCTCCTGATACATCCATGAGATCGACGCTGCAATAGTCGGCAAGCGTCGGCACAATCAACCGCGTCACCGCCGCAAGATTCCACTCGTAGTCGAGCGAAACGCCAAGGACGCCGAGTGCGTTATCGAGCGCGGAATGCCGGTCGCGGCTCAGGTGTTCCTCATCGATTTCATCGAAGACACCAACCCACTCGCTCACACGATCCTGCTCGCGAATGGGTACGGCACGAGCGCGATACCAGTGGAAGCGGCCGTCGGCATGCCTGATTCGGTACTCTGCGGCGTATGGCTCCTCGCGCGCCACCGCGTCACGCCAGAGCTCCACCACGCGAGCGCGGTCGTCGGGATGAATCGCGTCGACCCATCCGGATCCGCGCAGTTCTTCCGTCGTCTGCCCTGTGAGCTCGTGCCACACCGGCATGTCGTTCACGGCGCCTGATGAATCAGAGCTCCACACCAGGACTGTGCTCGCCTCAACGAGTGCGCGATACCGCGACTCGGTGCGATGGCGTTCGCGCTCGGCGCGTTGCATCGTCGTGACATCCTGGGCGAATGCGGCGACGCCGCCGTCTGCCGTTGGAACACACCGGACTCGCAGCCAAAGATCGGCCTGCGGGAACGGCGCATCGTACTCGACGACGTGCTGTTCCTTCTGCGCTCGGCGGGTCTCCAGTTCGAACGGTGTTCCGAGCACGGCTGGCACCGATTCCCACACGACGCGCCCTGACAGCGTGCGCGCATCGATGCCGAGTCGGCGCAGCAATGCGACGCCTGCCTGGTTGATGAAGTGCGGTCGCCACGACGCATCGAGTACGAGCATCGCGTCAGTCATGCCATTCGTCGCTTGCGCAACGCGGAGCCGCTCGCGACGCAAGCGATCGACCGTGAATCCGAGCGCCATCGACACGCCCACATACAACGCCAGCGAGACGACGTCCGGGACTGCAAGCCCGCCCAGCGGACCAGAGGAACGAAGCATCGATGCCCAGATCGCGGCGGCCAGGAGCGATGCCACCGTGACGGGTCCAAATCCGCCGCGCCACGCAACGAACACACTCGTTACCCAGAGAAGCATCAGGCTCGTGCCGCTGAGGGCGTCTCGAAAAAACACGGTGAGCGCGGACGCAAGGAGCGCGGTCGCGATTGCCTCGCTGTAGAGCAGGAATGGTCTCCTGCTGTGCACGGGGAGTGCGTGTCGTTTTCCCGACGAACGGCGAGGCTTCACGTCAGCTCCGTCTCGGTGTATTCCCGGCGACGATCAATCAGTGCGCGGCGCCGGAGCGCGAGTCACATCCGGCTCGTACACGTATGTGCGCCCGCGCGTCTCGTCGAATAGATACGCTCGTCGCTCAGGAACGGCTGCACGAAACCGCGCGTTCTCGGCCTCTCCGCGGTCGTACACCACCCAGATGCGTTCCGCCGTGGGGTTTGCCACGTTGCGCACGAAGGTCACGTGCGTGCTGTGGGTCGGCGAATAGCGCACGAACACCACCGCCTTCGGATCGTGGATTGTCGAGAGCAGCCGGTCGAACCGGTTGAGCGCAATTCCATCAGAAACGTGCCGCGCGCGAGTTATGCGGAGCGCCATGCTGCCCGGCAACGCAAATACGACTGACCCCGCAACGAGCGCGAGCGTCCAGCGCGGCGAGCGCCACGCAAAGCTCGCGGACGCTGGCACGCGTGTCGGCCGACCAATCATCGATGCCGCCCACGCGAGTCCGGCCGCGCTCAGATACGTGAATGTCGGCGTGGTTTCGTAGTAATACAACGTCCACTGTGCGGGCGTGGCGTACGCGAGGTAGACGACGATGAGCAGCACGCAACTCATGGCGGCAAACGCCACTTCCTTCCGCGCCGTGAGTATCCCGAGCACTGCGAACACGCCGAGAAGCCCACTCGTGAGCCCCCAGGTGCTGACGAACAGGTAGATCGCCCGATCGCGAAAGATGGCCGGCAGGTTGCGCAGGAGATGCGTGACGTGGACCGAACTGTAGATGTCGTTCCATTCCCGCATCTGCTGCGTCATCGCGTGCGTCGGGGCAGTGGCGATCAGTCCAAAGCCGGGCACGTCGTAGGGCATGTACAGGCGCGTGTATAGCGCGAGCGGCGTCACGCGCCAATCGCCCGTTGTGTGCATGCTCCATAGCGGAAGAATGCTCAACACGGCGACACCAACCAGCGTTGCAAATGCGAAGTCGCGCCAGCGGCGTTCGGCAATCACATCGTGCAATACGACGATGCCAATGGGAATGGCGTAGGCCAGGCCCGTGAGCGGCCGGGTGATCGCATCCCATCCCGTAAAGAGCGCGACAGCGAGCAACCAGTGAAGCTTGCGTGTCGACCTCCATTCGACGAGCGCGTACCAGCCCGCAAGCCAGCACAGTGTCGTGGTGGCTTCGGAAAAGAATGTCGGCCCGAAGAACGTCACCATCGGCGTAAAAAGCCAAATCACCCATGCAAGCAGCGCGACGGCGCCGCTCGATAGGCGTCGCGCCAATACGAACGCCAGCACCGCGATGGTGGACTGCAGGACGAGCGGCATGAGCGCCATCCATCCGACGAGTGCACCAAGCGCGAGCACCAGCGGATGTCCCGGGAAATACTTGATCGTGACTGTCGGCTCGATCAGGAAATGCGGCTGCTCCCAGAATGCGGGAAACTGTGGTGCCGGAAGCGCCCACATGCCACGTGCGAAGACCTGCGCCTGAAACACGTACGCCATCTCGTCATGCACAACGGGCTTCGGATTCCACGCCGCCCATGAAAACCAGAGCACGCACAATGTCGAGACAAAGACGAACACCAGCGCGGCGCGTGAATCGAGGGCGCGTGCGAGTGCGTGCGGCTCAAATGAGACACGACTTCCGGACGCATGCGCGAGAAGCGCAACGAGTAGGATTCCGAGAATCGAGAGGGTGATGATCAGCACAGGTGCACCGACGTTGCCTTGACGCTCGCCACAATGGCGTCTCCAGCGGCGAGATCGAGGTCGTGCACAGAACCCTGCGTCACGACTGCGACGAGCGTGGTTGAGCCGATTGCCATCGTCACGCGCGCGAGCACGCCAGCGTCAACGATAGAAATGATTCTGCCCTGCAAGGCATTGCGCGCCGAGCTGGAATTCGATTGTTGCCTGGCGAGTATCACGTCTTCGCCGCGCACGACGGCGTGCCCTGCACCACCCGGATGATCCCCGACGCCGATGAGCGCAATGCCATCGCCACTGAAGTGCAGCGTGCCAATCTCCGATTCGCCGCCGGGGCCAACGCGTTCCACGGTGCCCGAATACACGTTCTCCATGCCGAGAAAGTCAGCGATTGACCCGGACGCCGGCTTCCTGAAGAGGACCTCGGGTGCGCCGACCTGTGCCAGCGCTCCGTGCTCCATCACCATGGCGATGTCACCGAGTGTGCCCGCTTCGATAAAGTCGTGCGTGACGTGAAGCACCGTCATGCCACGCTCACGCTGCATGCGCCGAAGTTCCGCGCGAACGCGCGCCCGTCGTCGTGGGTCGAGCGCAGCGAACGGTTCATCGAGCAACAGGATGTCCGGCTGCGGCGCGAGCGCTCGCGCCAGTGCCACGATCTGTCGCTCACCACCGCTCAGCGATGACACGGAACGGCCCGCGAGTTCATCCGCTCCCAAGCGCGCCGAGGCATCACGCGCGACACCGGCGTCTCGAGCGCCGTAGGCGATGTTCTCACCCACGGTGAGGTGCGGAAAGAGATAGCCGTGCTGATAGACGATTCCCACTCCGCGACGTTCGGGCGCAATCGCGGTGGCGTCTTCACCACGCAGCATCACGCGCCCATGCGTTGCCCGACGCACACCGGCGATCGTCTCGAGCAACGTGGTTTTCCCGGAGCCGGCGGCGCCGAGCACGATTCCCCACGCACCCGACGGCAACGAGACTGTGATGTCGCGGAGCTCGAAGCCGCCCGCGCGCGCCGAAAGTTGCTCGAGCGAAATCACGGTGCGCGCTCGAGTGCCCCATCGCCCGCACGCAACAGACGGAGCACCAACAGCGGAATCATCGCGAGAATCACGAGGACTGCGGCCACCGGTAACGCGGCGTCGAGACCGAACGCCGTAAACCGGTCGTAGCTCAGCACGCTCGCCACCTTGGGGTTGTACGTCAGGATGACAATCGCTCCAAACTCACTCACGGCGCGCGCCCACATCACCACCGCCGCCGCAAGGAGTCCTCGACCCGCGAGCGGCAGCGTTACGCGACGCACGGCCTGCCACGGCGTGTCGCCTAAAGTGCGTGCGACGTCCTCATAGCGCCGATCGACGCGAGCAACGGCCTCGCGAGCTGCACTGACGAACAGCGGCGCAGACACGAACAGCATGGCGAGTCCGATACCCATTGGCGATCCGACGATGCCGAGCCCCACGCGTGCGAGCGCGGCACCGGCCGGGCTCGCTCGACCGAACGCGAGCAGCAATGCGATGCCTGCCACCGGATGCGGGATGAGAAGCGGAAGTTCGACGAGCGCTCCCACAATCGCGGCCGCGGGCATGCGATCTCGCGCAAGCAAGTACGCGAGTGGAGTCCCGAGCAGTACCGTTAGCACGGTCGCAATCGTTGCCGCCGCCGCCGTAAGCGCGAGCGCGTGCTGCAACTCGACATCCACTGCCAGTTGTCGCAGGCCATCACTGCCACCGCGCAACACAAGCGCTCCAACCGGCAGCACGAGCAACGCGACGAGCAGCGCGGCGAGACCCGCAATGCCGTATGTCGCGGCGTTTTGTCCTCCTTTCCTCACGGCGCACTCACGGAGCGCAGCGCTGGAGGCACGGAATCACCGTACAGCAACGGACGTGCGAGCGCATCGACGTGCGCGGCACGGAGCATCGCCTGTGCTTCGGCGCCAAGGAGGAACTCCACGAAACGCACGCCGATGACTCCGTGCGGCGCCCCGCGCGGCACCGTCACGCCATACAGAATGGGAGACCCACGACGCGTAATCGAATCGCGTCCATTGCCGACTTGGACGGAAGCCGTCGCGTACGTCGGCGCCTGCGATGCATCGCCAAGATCAATGGCTGCGGGAAGGGGGACGAACTTGAAATTCTGAGCGCGCGCCAACGACTCGTATTCGATGATGTAATCCAGCTCTCCGGCCGACAGCAGCGCCGCGAGATCAGCGGCATTGCCGCGGAGCAACCGCGGCGGGGTGCGCGCCGCGAGGCGCGCAGCAAGACCCG
>JBDTMO010000262.1:0-7535 GCA_039934235.1 bacterium
TGACGAGCAGGCACGAGACACCCGCGGCAAGTGCCGTCGCCGCCAAACTCATCGAATCCGGCGCAATCGTCGCCATCTCCTCCTCGTTCATCTGCAGGAAGTCGAAGCACCCACACCACTCCGCCACATTCGGGATCGGACGAAAGGTCCGCAGGCCATCGGGCTGCACCGCCATGACCTTCATGTGAAGATCGCAGTGAATTGGACCGGCGAAATATTGACGCAGCAACTGCGCGGTCTCGAGGTCGAGTTCCCACCCACTCAGGAAGTTGACATAGAGCGCGTCGAGTTGGGCATCGTCGAGCAGCGACTTCAATCCGAGCCAGCTCCAGGCGGGAATTGCACCGGTCAGGTGCTCCGATCGCCGCTCATCATCGATATAGCGGAGCTCAACACGATGGCCCGGATACGGCACTTCTATGAGTGCCGCGTCAGGGGCGATGTGCTTGAGCGTGTTGATGTATTCGCGGGCGCGCGTCGCGAGATCATACCCGACCTTGAGGATCGGCACGATCTCCCAATCATCCGGTAGCGCGGCGTCCAGTCCACTGAGCGTGTAGGTGATGCCGCCCCACTCTTCCACCGGCACGCTCCGCACGTCCCGGCCATGGATGATGTCCCAGACGAACGTGCCAATGACGCCGACGCGCTTCTTTTTCGCGGTCATGCGTGTGGCGAGGACAGTTGAGCCGCAGGCCACACGAAGCATCGCCGAGCAGGGTGCTCACGCACGTCTTCTCTCTGCGCACCTCTGCTCCTCTGCGTCCTCTGCGGTAAACCCCACCGAAATGATAAGCCTCGACGCGACCCTCGATTGGCGAATATCACACGCCGCCGAGATGCTGTTGCTTGAAGCTCGCGACTGCACCCACGACGCCGGCTGTCCCGGGCAGCTCACCGGCAACGATTCGCACCGACTGCACTGCTGGCGTGAACGCGCGACGCCGAACCTCGGCCCGCAACGGATCGAACAACGCGTCACCCGCAGCCGTCACGCCACCGGCAATGACGACGATGTCCGGATTGAAGATGTTGAGCAGGTTCGCCACACCAGCACCGAGATACCTCGCCGTATCGCGCACGATCTCATTCGCGATCGGATCTCCAGCGGCGGCCGCATCATATACCACCTGCGCCGTGATGTCCTCGAACTTGCCCTTCACCATCTCCGGAATGGCTGACTTGCCTTCCTCGCGCACCAGCACTTCGCGCGCGCGAGTCGCGATGGCGGGTGCCGATGCGTACGCCTCGAGGCAACCGTAGTTGCCGCACTTGCAATGCCTGCCGTTGAGGTCGATCGTCGTGTGGCCGATCTCACCCGCCATGTCCGACGAGCCATGATACAGCGCGCCGTCCAGGATGAGGCCTCCACCAATGCCCGTCCCGATCGTGAGCCCGACCACGTTGCGTCCGCCGCGCGCCGCGCCCTGCCACCATTCGCCGAACGTCGCACAGTTCGCGTCGTTGTCGAGCGTCGTCGGAAGGTTGAGCCGGCTCTGAATTCGCGGCGCCAGCGGAAAATTCTTCCAACCAAGATTGGGCGCGACGAGCACCATGCCGCGCTCGCGGTCCAACGGTCCTGGCGCACCCACGCCAATGCCAATGAAGTCTCGGCGAGCGCAGTCGGCTTGCTCCATCGAATCGAGAATCACGCCTTCGACAAGTCCAACGATGCGATCGGCAACGCCTTCATCGCCTATGAACGCGTTCGTCGGAATGCTGCGCATGGCGAGGTGTCGCGACCCATCGGCCGTCATGGCTCCGGCGACGATGTTCGTACCACCGAGGTCTACGCCAACGATGTATTGCTCTCGCGCTTGGGTCATGCGTCAGCGGCCAGTTGGAAGGAGGAGAGAACGTACGTGCGCGACAACCATTTCGGCATCGAGCTCGCGCATACAGCGAAAGTGGCCGAGGGGACACACTTGAGGACCATGCCGGTCGCAGGGGCGGCAGGTGAGACCTTCATGTCCAACGACAATCGACTTGGGTGACAGGGGTCCAAAGCCGAACGCTGGCACGGTGGGCCCGAAAATCGGCACGGTTGGTGTTGCCATCGCCGACGCCAGATGCAGTGGCGACGAATCGTTCGTGACGATTACGGCCGCTCGCCCGATCAACTCTGCCGATGCCAGGAGCGACAGCCTGCCCGTTGCATCGATCGCTCGCGGCGAAATAGCGACAATCGCCCTCGCCAACTCGGTGTCATCCTGCCCGCCGATGATCACGATGCGGTGATCGCGTTCGAGAAGTCCCGCCAATTCCGCGTAGTACGGCCATCGCTTGGTCGCCCATACACTGCCCGGGGCAAGCGCGATAATTGGTTCCCCTGCCCGCACTCCGTGCGCCGACAACAAGGAATCCACCGCCGCGCGTTCGCCGTCGCCCGGATAGAGTGTCGGGCGCAATTCCTCCGGCGTGGCCGGCCGGCCATTGGGCCGCGCGAGTCGCAGCAGGCGCGCCGCATGGTGAAGGTCTTCGCGGTAGGTGACCTGCTTGGTGTAGAACAAGCGACCCGACGACGTATCGAACCCGACGCGCGACGGAATGCGCGCCGCGAGCGCCAGCGCAGCGCTCCGCCACGATCCCTGCGCGAGGAAGGCCACCTCGTACGATGCCATCCGCAATCGCCTCGCACTCGAGAAGAGTCCGGAGACTCCGCGATCGGCGCCGCGCTTGTCATACACAATCAGCGAACGCACCGCCGGATGGTTCGCGAGCAGCGCTGCCGCTGCTGGAGTGGTGACGACGTCCACGTCACCGCGTCGCGCGAGTTGCACGAGCAGCGGTGTCGTAAGAATGGTGTCGCCCAGGAACGACGTCTGGATGACGAGCGAAGAAGGCATCGCCGCCGCCGGCCGCTAATCGACCTGCAGAACCGCGAGAAACGCTTCCTGCGGAATCTCGACGGAGCCAACCTGCTTCATCCGCTTCTTTCCTTCCTTTTGCTTCTCGAGCAGCTTGCGCTTCCGGCTGATATCACCGCCGTAGCACTTCGCGAGCACGTCCTTGCGCACCGCCTTCACCGTTTGCCGCGCAATGACCTTCGTCCCGATCGCCGCCTGGATGATCACCTCGAACAATTGGCGCGGGATCAACTCCTTCAACTTGTCGGCGATCTTGCGGCCCCAGTCATACGCCTTGTCCGTATGGCAAATGACGCTGAACGCGTCGATCGGGTCGCCGTTGATCAGCATGTCGAGGCGCACGAGATCACTCGCGCGATACTCGAGCATTTCGTAATCCAGCGACGCGTAGCCACGAGAAATCGACTTCAGCCGGTCGAAGAAATCGAGGATGATTTCGCCGAGCGGAAACTCCCAATCGAACTCGACGCGCTGTTGGTCGAGATACGTCATGTTCTTGTAGACGCCGCGTCGCTCGGTGCCGAGCGTCATGATCGGCCCGATGTAGTCGGCCGGCGCCATGATGCGCGCCTTCACGTACGGCTCCTCGATGCGATCGACCACCGCGCTGTTCGGCATCAACGCTGGATTCTCGACCAACTGCATCGTGCCGTCCGTCTTGTACACCTTGTACTCCACACTCGGCACGGTCTGCACGAGATCCAGGTCGAACTCGCGCGTGAGCCGCTCCTGGACGATTTCCATGTGGAGCAGGCCAAGGAAGCCGCACCGGAAGCCGAAGCCGAGCGCCGTCGACGTTTCCGGCTGATAGTTCAGTGAGGCGTCGTTGAGTTTGAGCTTCTCCAACGCGTCGCGGAGCGTCTCGTATTGCTGCGTGTCCGTCGGATACATGCCGGCGAAAACGAACGAGCGAACTTCCTGATAGCCGGGGAGCGCCTCTGACGCGTGGTTGTTCGCATCGAAGATGGTGTCGCCCGCGCGCGTCTCGCTGACGGAACGCACACTCGCGACTACGTATCCCACCTCCCCCGGTCCGAGCGACTCGGTCTGCACCTGACGGAGTTGGTTGTATCCCACTTCGTCCACTTCGTACACCGACTCCGACGCGCCGAAGGTGATTTTCGTCCCCTTCCGCAGCACGCCGTCGACAACCCGCACGCTTGGAATGGCGCCGCGATACTTGTCGTAGTACGAGTCGTAAATCAGCGCGCGCAGCGGCGCCGTGTCGTCGCCAACCGGGGCCGGCACCGTGGACACGACCGCCTCGAGCAGTTCATGGATGCCGATTCCTGCCTTTGCGCTCACACGCAGGATGGAGTCAGCATCACAACCCAGCAGGTCCGATACTTCCTGCGCGCGCCGGTCTGGCTCCGCACCCGGGAGATCGATCTTGTTGAGAATTGGAATGATCTCGAGCCCTGCATCCATCGCGAGAAAGAGATTCGACAACGTCTGCGCCTGAATGCCCTGCGACGCGTCGACCACCAGAATCGCTCCTTCACAGGCGGCCAGGGAGCGCGACACCTCGTATGTGAAGTCGACGTGTCCCGGAGTATCGATCAGGTTGAGCTCGTATTCCTGGCCGTTGTCCGCGGCATACGTCATGCGCACCGCGTTCAGCTTGATCGTAATCCCGCGCTCACGCTCCAGATCGAGCGTGTCGAGGACCTGGGCCTTCATTTCACGCTTCTGCAGCATGCCCGTCTCTTCAATGAGACGATCGGCCAGGGTGGACTTCCCGTGATCGATGTGGGCGACGATACAAAAGTTGCGGATGTGGTCCAGATTCACGGCGAGGCAGGGTCGGGGCGAGGACGGCGTGCAGCCTCGAAATATAGACCTCTGTCATCCTGAGCGAGCGAAGCGAGTCGACGGATCTGCACTCTGTTGCTGACCTATGTCCGCCAACGCCGACTTTCACGTCGCCCGACAGCGGTTACTTTCCGTCATTCATATGGAGTCGCCGCTACGCGCTGACCTGTTCGACCCGGCTGCCTTGAGCACGCTCGGCCACATCGAAGTCGTCGCACGCTGGATCGTCGACGGCTTCCTCAGCGGGCTCCACCGCTCACCTCGGAAGGGGTTCTCGGTGGAGTTCGCCGATTTCCGTCCCTATCAGCCAGGTGACGATCTGCGGTACGTCGATTGGAAAATTGCCGCACGGGCCGACCGCTGGGTCGTGAAGCAGTACGAGGAAGAGACCAATCTCCGCGCGACGCTCGTGCTCGACGTCAGCCGATCGATGGAATGGAAAGGTGATGCCGGCCGGCTCACCAAGCGCGTGTATGCAGAACAACTCGTGGCGGCGCTCGCGTTGCTCCTCCTTCGGCAGCGCGACGCGGTGGGCCTCATTCGATTCGACAACGTCGTCAGAACCAGCGTTCCACCGCGTGCACGCACCACGCAGTGGCGTCGCCTCGTCGCCGCACTCGCGGAGCCCGCGGGCGGACGAGCCTCCGACCTCGCCACCGCTCTGGGACAAGCAGCACGTCTCGTGACGCGTCGCGGCATGGTGCTCCTCGTCACTGACCTCCTCGTCGATCCCCAGCCGGTGCTCGCGGCCATGCGCGGACTCCGTGCCGCCGGTCACGACGTCGTCGTCTTCCACGTGATGGACCCCGCAGAGCGCGACTTCGGCATGACGGGCGAAGCGCAGTTCACCGATCCCGAGTCTTCACTCGCCGTACCTGCTGCGGCGGAAGACGTACGCGCCGCGTATCGCGAGACGGTCACCGAAGTCGTCACGGAATGGCGCGAGGCACTCGCGGCCATGGGTGCCGGCTATGAACTGGTGCTCACTGACCAGCCGTACACGATGCCGTTGCGCCGAGCATTCGACGCGCGCCAGCGCCGGCCATGACGTTCCTTGCGCCGCTGTACCTGTTGCTCGGTGTCGCCGCGGGCGTGCCTCTCCTGCTGCACCTGCTGCGGCGCAACATCGCCACGCGGGTCGAGTTTCCAGCCGCGCGTTATCTCGAGCGCGCCGAGCAGGAGCACAGTCGCTCACTGCGGCTGAGAAACCTGTTGCTGATGCTCTTGCGCGTGCTCCTGGTGCTCGCGCTCGCGATCGCGGCGGCCCAACCATTCCTTGCCGGCGTCGGCGTGGGCCATGGACCGACCGCCGTGGCCGTTGTCCTCGACAATTCGCTCTCGACCACTGCCGTCAGCGGTGGAGCGCCCGTCTTCGTGAAGCTCCGTGACGCCGCTTCGTCGCTGCTCAACGCGGCAACGCCCGCGGACAGGCTGTGGCTCGTCACCGCGGATGGACGCGTGCGCGGTGGATCGCGCGAGGCGCTCCTCGCTGAAGTCGCGCGTATCTCGCCTGAGCAGGGAGCTGGTGATCTTCCGCTCGCGTTGCGACGAGCAGCCGCGGCAGTGCAGGGCAGTTCGCTGCCAGCGCGCATCGTCGCCGTTGCAACGGATGGCCAGCGCAGCGCGTGGGCAACGTCAGCTCGCGTCGACGTTCCGGTGTCGCTGCTCGTCCCGTCCGGCGATCCTCCGCGCAATCGGGCTGTATTGTCGACGGAGGCCGATCCGCCGCACTGGACACCGCGAGGCGCAATCACTGCCCGCTTGGACGCGACAGATTCCGTTGGCTATCGCATCGTACTGGGGTCGCGCACCCTCGCCCGCGGCGGAGCTGCCCGCGGCGAGCCCATTCAACTTCGCGTGGCTCCGCCTGAGCGAGGCTGGCAGGAGCTTCGTGTCGAGCTCGAGCCAGATGATTTTGCAGCCGACGACGCGCGCTACGCCGCGGTGTGGCTCGGCCCACCGCCAGGCGTGAGCATCGATCCATCCGAAGGTCAATTCGTCGCAACCGCACTGGCGACGCTCATCAGCGACGGCCGGGCGGTCAACGGCCACGACGTGCGCATCGCGCCGGCAGATTTGGTCCAGTCGCTGCCGGCTCTTATCACACCGCCGGGTGACGCCGTCCGGCTTGGCGCGGCCAATCGATCTCTGGAACGCCTTGGTGTGCCCTGGCGTTTTGGCCCCGTCGAATCGGCGCCGGCCATTGTGCGCGGCGCTCGCCTCGATGGCGTAACCACTTCGTCGCGATACCGGCTCGTCCGCGCTGGGGCAACGTCGTCCGACACGCTCGCGACCGCCGCCGGTGAGCCGTGGATCGTGTCGGGACCCGGTTACGTGCTCGTTGGTTCGCGGCTCGATCCCAGCGCCACAACGCTGCCTGTGAGGGCGGCATTCGTTCCGTGGCTCGCCGACATGATCGGGCTGCGTCTCGGCGCACCAACTGGCGACGTTGGTGCGCCGATTGCCGCGAGACCGGGCGCGCCAATTCATCTCCCTGCTGGAGCGGACGCCATCGAAAATTCACGTGGCACGCGTCGCTCGATGACGGCGGAACAGGCCGTTGCACCAGACGAGCGTGGCGTATGGTTCATCCTTCGCGGCGCTCGGCGCATCGGTGCAATCGTCGTCAACGCACCGGCTGAGGAGTCGGCGCTCGCGCGCGTGCCCGCGGAGGGGCTTGCGGCACGTCTCGCCGGTGTCCGCGGTCGCGCGGCGCAGCGCGCGGGCGCGTGGGTGAGCGACAGTTTTTCCGGCGGCAACCGGCGGCCCGCTGTCACGCCGCTGCTGATTATTGCGCTGTTGCTCCTGGCGGCCGAAGCCGTTGCCGTTCGCACCACTCGTTCGAAAGCAGCGTGA
>JBDTMO010000263.1:0-7525 GCA_039934235.1 bacterium
CGTTCGCCGCCTCGCGATTGAAGCGGCTGATCGCGTCGGCGTTGTTCACCATGCCGGGGTTCATCACCTTCACCGCGCTCTTTCGCCCCATCTTCACATGCTCGGCGAGATACACCTGACCCATCCCGCCTTCGCCCAATTTCTTGAGCACATGGTATCGCTCGGCGATGATGGAACCGACGAGATCAGTGCCACCGTCCTGGGTTCGAAGCGCCGTGCCATCACGGGGACAGAAGCGCTCGTTCGCCGGGTACTCGGTGTTGCAAGTGGGGCAAATTTTCTCCTGACTCACTGGCCCACACTCTCCACACGAAGCACCTGATCACCAACGAGAATGCGCTGCCCTTTCTTCACCGCGACTTCGCCGCGCACGCCAATGGCCACGCCGTTGCGGCTGCCCGCATCGTGCACGAAAAACTCCGCGTCCTGGCTTCGCACCTCGGCGTGACGTCCGCTCATGGTCTGATCGTACGGAAACACCCAGTCCCCGGCTTCGCGGCCGAGCAACACGGTTCGCGCCGGAGACAAGTGGAAGGTGTCGCGCACGCTGCCATCGGCGCGCAGCTGTTCCAGCACCGCGACGTCTGCCGACGGAACGAGTGAACCCATGCGCCGCGTCGAGTCGGCTTCCGGTGGATGTGGTCCGGGATAGCCCAACCGTCGAAAGCGCAGCAGCTGGGAGCCGACGAGAAGGACGTCGCCATCGTCGAGCTTCGTGGGCCCCTCGATGAATGTCCACGTGCCGTTGCGGGATCCGAGGTCACGCACCCACAACTCGCCGTCGCGCAGCTCGAAACGGGCGTGCACCGGCGACAGAAAGACGTCCTCGAACTTGATGTCCGCGTCGCCACGGCCGATCACCGCTTCGCCACGATCGAGCGAGAATGTGGACGCCACTTCGCCGCTCTCATCGAGCAACGCCAGCCGCGGTCCAACGTCTCGAGTCTTGCCGCCAAGGCCGAGTGTCCCGAACGCGTTATTGAGTTCGACGCTGACGCGTTGTCCTACACGCGCTCCACAGCGTGCGCAAAAAAGGTCGACGCCCTGGGTGTACGCGCTGCCACATGTCCAACACGTCCCCGCCGACACTTCGCTGGTGACCTTGCTGCCACAGTGGGGGCAGAAGGGTAGCGCCGGGTCGACCGCCTTTGCGCATCGCGGACACGCGACCCTGTTGCCCAGCGGTGACGTGCGGATTGGTGGCATGAGTGCGCCGGAGCCCACGGCTGCGCCCGGAATGGGCGCGTCGGCTGGCACGGCGCCGGTGATCGCGCCGACAATGGGCGAGCCCGACGAATGGCCGGGTACGCTACGGGCCGCGGACGCCGAGATCGGCTTTCCGCAATCGATGCAGAAGCGCGACATCGGCTCGTTTTCGCGGCCACAGAAGGCGCAGGAGACGAGGGGGGTCAATGCGAGATGAGTGCGGCCATGACGCGCGAATATACGGACGGCGAAACAGGGGCGTCAACAAACTATAGTACTGTGCCGCGGATTGGCGGGGCTTGCCATTTTGCCGACCTGTCGACCTGCCCGCCCATAGCCTCACCATTATGTTGTCCTCATGCCGCTGCCCCGCTCATTCCGCGCCGCGCTGGCGCTCCCGTGTACCGCCGCGCTTGCCTGTGCGGGCACCGCACCTGCGCCCGCAACCGCACCGGCCCCGGCCCCAGTCACCGCGCCTTCGCGGGTCGCCGCGCCGCCGCTCCCCGCCATACCTCTCGTGGACGGCCCGCTCGCAGTAAAGGTGCAGTACCCGGCACCCAATCAGTTGATTACGTCCCGCGACTCGAATTTCATTTTTGGGTCCGTTGGGAGTGGGCATGCCACACTGACCGTCAACGGTGCTCCCGCGCGCGTCTACAACAACGGCGCGTTCATGGTATACGTCGCCAATCCGCCCGCTTCCCTGCCGCGCTACGAGCTCATAGTCGCTCGAGGAACTGACACCGCACGGGCGACGCTGCCAATTCGCCTGGCGAGCACGACGCCTCGGCCCGCGCCGGAAGCAGCTGCGCAGAAGCCCGAGAACCTTCCAACGTCGCGCGCCGATACGATTGCCGCGCTCACCGCGCGTATCGACTCGCTTCGCACGCACCTCGTCCGCAACGATCCCATCGGTGTCGTGCAGCTGGGGCAGGCTGCTGCGGACAGCGACCTCACGATCACCGGCCGGCCGACGCCTGGGGGAACCTACAAATGGTTCTTCACGCCGGGCACGATAGTGCCACTTGTTGCGCGCGAGCCAGGATTCGCGCGCATACGTCTCGACAACGGCCTCGACGTCTACGTCGATTCCTCAGACGCTCGGCCACTGCCAGCCGGCACGACGGTGCCACGGCGCACTGCGTCGAACATGCGTGTTCGCGGTAGCACCACCGGCGTCGACGTCATCATTCCCATCGGCGCGCGCGCGCCATGGTTCATTGAGGAAAGCGACCGCGCGATTGCCATTACGCTTTACGGCGTGCGTGGCAATACGGACATCGTGAATTACTCGACGACCGACTCCATGGTGCGAACCGTCGAGTGGATGCAGGTGAGCGATGATCGGGCGCGCATAACGGTGAATCTTCGTGCAGCGCCGTTCGGCTATCTCGTGCTGTGGGAGAACAACGCGATCGTTCTCAAGCTGCGCGGTCGTCCTGCGATCGACGCAAATCGTCCGCTCGCCGGCCTCACTATCGCCGTGGACCCTGGTCATCCTCCAATTGGCGCGACGGGACCCACGGGCCTCTATGAAGGCAACGCGACGTTACCCATCGGCATGCGCCTCAAGCGCATTCTCGAGGAGCGCGGCGCCACCGTCGTCATGACCCGCACGACCGAAGGTGCTGTCCCACTTGGCGATCGCCCAATCATCGCGCGCCGGGCCAACGCGCACGCGTTCATCTCTATTCATCTCAACGCGCTGCCCGACGGAATCAACCCGTTTAGAAACAATGGCACGGGGACGTATTTCTTTCGCACGCACAGCGAGCCGCTCGCGCGCGAGGTGCAACGCGGCATGGTGGCGCAGATGGGCCTCCCCGATCTTGGCGTGAACTACGACAACCTCGCCGTCGTTCGTGGGACATGGTATCCGGCCGTGTTGTGCGAAGGGGCGTTCGTCATCATGCCCGATCAGGAGGCTGCGCTCCGCACGCCGGAATTTCAGGAGCGTTACGCGCGCGGTGTCGCCGACGGCGTCGAGAATTATTTCCGCACGCTCGGTAGTCGATGAAGTTGTGTCATCCTGAGCGAGCGGAGCGAGTCGAAGGATCTGTACTTGTTGTTGCCCTCCTGTGCCTGTTAAGCTCGACCGCGCTCGCGCAACCCGCGCCCTACCACACCTACCGCACGCTCGACACGCCGCACTTCCATGTGCATGTGCCTGTGGGCCTGGAGCGCGAAGGACGCGTCGCTGGCGCTGCGGCGGAGCGCGCATACGCACAACTCGCAAGGGAGCTGAGTGAACCCCGTGGCCCGATAGATCTCGTCGTCACCGACGACGCCGACTACTCCAACGGCTTTGCGACGCCTGTCCCCACCAATCGCATCGTCGTCTTCGCGACACCGCCAGTCGACGCGGGTTCCCTGCGCTTGAACGAAGATTGGCTCAGCTTGGTCATAACGCACGAGCTCACACACATCTTCCATCTCGATCGCGTGCGCGGACTGTGGAGCGTCGCGCAACATGTGTTCGGGCGAGCGCCAGCGTTGTTTCCCAATCAGTATGGTCCATCGTGGCTCACGGAAGGACTCGCTGTCTACTACGAGTCGCGTCTTACGCCAGGTGGGCGTCTCAAGGATGCAGAGAGTCGCATGATCGCACGCGCTGCCGCGCTCGAGCATCGCGTCCCAACCCTGAACGCGCTCAGCCTCGGCTCCCCGATCTTTCCGGGAGGCACTGGCGCGTACGGATACGGTTCGTTGTTCGTGGACTACCTCTCGCGCACTCGGGGCGACACCACCATCCGCCGCTTCATCGATGTGCAGAGCGCGACCCTCATACCATGGGCGTTGAACCACGAGGCCGCAGATGCGTTCGGCATCACGTTCCAATCTGCATTCGACGCCTTTCGCGATTCCGTGCAACGCAGCGTCGGCGACGTTGGCGCCGCGGAGCTGCGCTCTCCATTACGAGGCTGGCGCGAACTCACGACGCACGGCTATTACGCGCAGGATCCGCGTTGGCTCAGCGACTCCACCATCGTTTACGCCGGAAGCGACGGGCGATCAACAGCTGCCGAGTTCCGCCTTTCGCTCGACGGCACGCGCCAGCGCACCGGACGACGCAGTTCACTCGGCCCGAGCGTGCCATTCGGTGGGGATGGGCTGCTCTTCGCGCAGATTGAGTACGCGTCGTCG
This sequence comes from bacterium, assembly GCA_039934235.1. Classification (GTDB taxonomy): domain Bacteria; phylum Gemmatimonadota; class Gemmatimonadetes; order Gemmatimonadales; family Gemmatimonadaceae; genus AG11. The sequence goes on from JBDTMO010000263.1 coordinate 4,351, forward strand.
TACGAGGCACGATCGGACCTGTACGTAGAGCGCAACGGACGCCAGCATCGGCTTACGAATGGATTGCGACTCATTCAACCGGACGCGCGCCGAGACGGAACCATCGTCGCCGTGCAGGTCGCGCCGGGGCGTGCGAGTCTCATGCTATTGGACTCCACTGCTCGCACGCACCGGCTGTTCCGTACTGCCGATGCAGACGAAACATGGAGTGAGCCGCGGTGGTCACCCGATGGAAGCGCGATCGCCGTTTCGCATCGCACGCATGGCGGCACATTCTCGCTCGAGGTGCTCGACGTTGCCACCGGCGCCGCACGCGTGGTCGACCGCGGCGCGTTCCTGATTTCGTCGCCGAGCTGGGCGCGCGATGGACGATCGGTGCTTTACACGAGTGAGGAAAGCGGCGTTCCAGAACTCACGATCGCGGATCTCGACGGAGGAAAACGAATACCGGACTGCGGATGTTGTCATCCTGAGCGAGCGGAGCGAGTCGAAGGATCTGCACCTGGAATACACTGCGCCGAGACGGGCTTGTACATGGCCGAGCTGTCACCGAGCGGGAATTCCATGGCTGCCGTCAGCCTGCGCGCAGATGGGTATCATGTCGGCGTCGCGCCCGCATTACTTACCACGAGCACGGTATCGCCGAGTAACGTGCGCAACGCTCCGGTGATCGACACCCAACCGCTCGCGCTCGGAGACTATCACGCCTACTCGGCATGGCGCAGTGTGCTGCCGCAATACTGGTATCCAGTCATCGAGGCTGCGCCGGGTCGCGGAACGCGACTGGGCTTTACGACGAGCGGTCATGATGTCGTCTATCGTCACCTCTACGACGGCGGCGCGACGCTTCCAACGACGGGCGCATATCCGGCAGCGAACATCAACTACCGCTACGCGGGCTTTCGCCGCCCCTTCGTTGACGTTTCGCTCTTACAGGACTACACGCTGGAGCGAACGCTTGCCAACGGCGGCACGACGAACACGGTCGGATCGCTGCTTCGCCGAGTGCAATTCGGCTCGCTCGCGCTCACCTTCGTGCGGCCGCGCGTGCGCACCTACTCGGCAATCTCGTTCGGCGGATCCGTTGAGCATCGAGACTTTCGTACAGATCCCGGTGAGCTCTTCAAGCAGATCAACGATACGACGTATACGAGCAAGCAGATTTTTCCCGGTGCGTTCGCGAGCGTGCAGTGGTCCAATCTTCAGCGGCCCAGCCTGAGCATCTCGCCCGAGGATGGCGTGAGCGTGGCGATTACGGGTCGTGCGCGTACTGATACGAGGGCGGTGAGCGACAACATGTCGACGAGTGTTGTCGGCACGGCTTCAGGTTTCAAGAGCCTCGACTTGCCGGGTTTCGCGCATCATGTGCTTGCTTTACGGCTCGCCGGTGGCGTGGCCGATCATCGTACGTCGTCGTCGTTCCAGATTGGGGGCACGAGCGGGAGTGCAATACAGGTGGTGCCGGGCTATTCGGTTGGCGAAGGCCGGCGCACGTTTGGCGTACGCGGATTTCCGGCCGCGACTGCGTACGGCACGAGCGCTGCGGGGGCGACGCTCGAGTACCGGGCGCCGCTCGCTCTTGGTGGACAGGGCATCGGGTCGCTGCCCTTCTTCTTCAATCGCGCTTCGGTGACAGCGTTCGCGGATGCTGCCACGACTTCGTGCGTAAGAGCGCCGCTGTACAGCAATGCCTGCTCGTCGTCGCCAGTTATTGGTCGCACGATCGCGAGCGCGGGCGGGGAGATCGTGCTCTCAGCCGCCATTCTCGATTGGGATACGCCGCAGAATCTGCGGTTCGGTGTTGCTGCGCCGGTTGCGGGGCGTGAGTTCGCCAGCAATCCCGCGAGTGTGTATCTCGCGTACGGGCTGTCGTTCTAGCTGTCATCCTGAGCGAGCGTAGCGAGCCGAAGGATCTGCACCTGTTGTTGCGCCGTTAGCTTCAATCCATGAAACGCCCCACCATCCACCAGTCTGCATTCGTCCATGCCGCCGCGCATGTAATTGGCGACGTCACGCTCGGTGCGCGCGTGAGCGTGTGGCCCACGGCCGTTCTAAGAGGGGACACTGACGCCATCACAGTTGGCGACGACACCAACATTCAGGATGGCACGATTGTCCATGTGGACGCTGGTGTGCCGTGTTGCATTGGTGCGCGCGTCGCGATCGGACATCGCGCGATTGTGCATGGCGCGACGATCGAAGATGATTGCCTTATCGGGATGGGGGCGATTCTCTTGAATCGTGTGGTTGTTGGTGCGGGTTCGATTGTCGCCGCGGGCGCGGTGTGTCCCGAGGGTATGCGGATTCCGCCTGGCATGTTGGCGATGGGTGTGCCGGCGAAGGTCGTTCGCGCGACCACACCTGAGGAGCGCGAGCGAATTGCGCGGACAGTGCAGGCGTACATCGATCTACAGGGCGCGCACCGATAGTTGTCGTCCTGAATTGCGCGAGGCGAACGACTGATGTGTCCTCATGGCGCCTCATTCCAAAATTGGAATGAGGCGTTCGCAAATTCTGCCGAGCGGCGAGTATCGAGGTTGCTGTTGCCGTTGCAGCGGGGAAGTGCAGGTCCTTCGCTGCGCTCACGACGAACTAGGGGCTTCTTGTCGAAAGTGAGAACCAGGACGTCGGCACCCAGCGCAGCACGGCGCCGAGTGCCTGTTCGCTGCGTCCGCCGTCGTAGCTCAGTGCGCCGCCGGCGATGCCGAAGAGAAGGTGTCCTGCACCTGCGATCCGCACAACCTACTTGTAGCTGACTGGACCGTGACACGTGTTTCCAGGCAAGTCAGCTGGGAATTTGCGCGCGATTCGTCGGATTTCTAATCACATTGCAATAGTTGCGACCTCTTCGGTTAATTTCGGTGTAAGATGTTCATTCGCCAGCGTTTATGCCTCGGACGGAATGACCAAATCGGTCGTGGAGTGAACGGAAAGTCTGTCCGACTCATGTGTCGCGGGTGTTTTTCAACGTGACGCAACGCACCATTCCAGTTAAGTGATGCATACATTGCAAGTCGTTACCCCACATATAGATACATACCGACTGGCGCGGATACACGTGTGGGGGTAGTATGCACCCCCGCTCTCCACCACCGGTAAGCGTCAAAAAGTCACAGTTCTACCCACCGGGAGAAGTTGCCCCATGCCCCTGCCTGTTCAGCCCCCCACCGGCCCC
>JBDTMO010000264.1:0-7518 GCA_039934235.1 bacterium
CGATGTCGCGGCCGTGACGGCCATGCGCGGCGTGTACGCCACGCCCATCATCGAACGCGCATACGCATTCACCGACGGCACTCGGCGCATCGTCGGGCGAGTGGATGCGGACGGGAAGGCGGTGGACGGCATCGAGCTCGCGCTCGATCCGCTGCTCAAGGGCACGCCGGGCGCGGCCACCGTCATGAAGGACGCGCATGGGCGCCGCTTCGAGTCGCCATCAACGCCGGCCACGCCGCCGGTGCAGGGGCTGAGCGTCGTGCTCACGATCAATCAGGCGCTGCAGGAAATTGCGGAGCGCGCGTTGGCGGACGCCGTCGCGAGCATGGGCGCAGAGGGCGGCGACGTCGTCGTCGTGAGTCCGGTGAACGGTGAAGTGCTCGCCATGGCCAGTCATCGCGCCGATCCGCGTAATACGGCGAGCACTGCGCTCACCGAGCCGTATGAGCCTGGCTCCACGATCAAGCCTTTTATCGCGGCAATGCTGCTGCAGCAAGGAAAGGCCCGCGAGACGGATACCGTGCAAACGTTCAACGGAACGTTCGAGATCAATGGCCGGTCGATCGCCGATGAGCATCCGTACGCACAGTTGGCGCTGTCCGATGTCATCCGCTTCTCGAGCAACATCGGCATTGTGCAGTTTGCCGAGCGGTTCACGCCGCGCGAGGAGTACGAAGCGTTACGTGATTTCGGGTTCGGGACTCCCAGCGGCGTATCGTATCCCGTTGAGGCCGCGGGGACGCTGCGTGCTCCGGTAAAGTGGTCGAAGCAATCGGGGAACTCGATGGCGATGGGTTACGAGGTGGCAGTCACGCCGCTGCAGCTCGCGGCGGCTTACGTGGCCCTCGCGAACGATGGCGAGTTGCTCGAGCCCACGCTCGTGAAGGAAGTGCGCGCAGCGAATGGCACTGTGTTGTACCGGCATGAGCGTCGTGTGGTGCGGCGTGTCCTCTCCCCCGACGTGGCGCGCCGTGTGCGTGAGATGCTCCTCGGCGTCGTCGAAGGTGGCGGCACGGCAAGGCGAGCGGATCTCAAGTCGTTTTCTCTTGCTGGAAAAACTGGAACCGCGCGTCGCACGGTGAACGGCCGGTACGGCGCAGGGCAGCACATTCCAACATTCGTTGGACTCTTTCCAGGCGACAATCCACAATTCGTCATTCTCGTGAAGATCGACAACCCGAAGGGGGCGTACATGGGTGGACTTACGGCGGCTCCGGTGACGAAGCAGGTCATCGAGGCGGCGCTTGCGTCGCCGAACGCCGCGCTCGATCGCCGCACGCTGGCGGCAAGTCGTCACGACAGTCCGCCCGATAGCGCTGCGATGGCTCTCCGCCTCTCCGTGGCCACGCGCGCCGCGCAGGAAACGACGTCGACGTCGCAGCGAGAGGCGCTCAAGGCGGCCGCAGACGCCGCGGCCGACGATACGGCGGGCGCAACGCCGTTCGTCGCCACTCTTCCAGCACCGAAGCGCGCACGGGCCGCGGCTCCGATTGCTCGCACGGTGCCAGACGTCCACGGACTGCCGCTGCGCCAAGCCGTTCACGCACTGCACGTGGCGGGCTTCCGGGTCCAGCTCGATCCTGGCACCTCTGGCGCGACGCTGCCCGCTGCGGGCGCGGTCGTTCCCGCCGGATCGCTCGTTCATCTCGCGGGCTCGCCGTGACGCAAGTTCGCTCCGCCACAATTCACGACGCACTCCAACACGCCGGTGTCCTCGTCGCCGCGCGCGGGGTGCTGCCGCAGTTCATCGAGTCGATTACGGACGACAGTCGAGCGGTGCTGGGAGGCGCGCTGTTTCTCGCGGTGCGTGGGTCCGAGCGCGACGGGCATGACTATCTCGACGTCGCACAACGTTCGGGCGCCGCGCTGGCCATTGTAGAGGACCCGTCGCGCACGGAACTGCCCGCGTTGGTCGTGAGTGATACGCGCCGCGCTGCGGCCATCGCCGCGGCGGCGTTTTACGGCGAGCCGGCGAAACTGCTTCGCCTCGTCGCCGTGACAGGCACGAACGGCAAGACGACCACGGTGGGGATGCTGCGTCATCTGCTCGACGTAGTGGAGTCACGATGTGCGTCGATCGGAACGCTCGGTGTGCTTGTCGGCAGCGAGGGCGTCGCGCTCGATGGAGGCAGCGGTCTTACAACACCAGGGCCTGTCGAGCTACAACGCGTGTTGCGTACGCTTTACGACATGGGTGTGCGTACCGTGGTGATGGAAACGTCGTCGCACGCGCTGCACCAGGGTCGCGTGGAAGGGCTCCAATTTCAGGCCGGGGTGTTCACCAACCTGACGCGCGACCATCTCGACTATCACGGTACGATGGAAGCGTATCTCGCCGCAAAGGCACTGCTCATTTCGCTGCTTGCGACGGACGGAGCCGCTGTCGTCAACGCCGATGATCCGGCGTGGGCGGCGCTGCCCGTCGCACCAAGCACCGTGCATTTCGGCATGCAGGGTGATGGTGAGGTTCGCGCCGAAGATGTGCGCTTTACGCCGCGCGGGAGCACCTGGACGCTTGCGATCGGTGTCGTCGAGCGATTTGCGGTTCACCTGCCTCTCATCGGCGACTTCAACATCGCGAACGCGCTCGCCGCCACCGCTGCAGCGTGGGCCATTGGTATGCCAGCCAAAGAGATCGCGCATAAGCTCTCGACGATGCCGCAGGTCCCTGGCCGGCTCGAGATCATCAGCGAGTCGCCCATTGTGCTGCGCGACTATGCGCATACGCCCGACGCATTGGAGCGCGCGCTGGCGGCAGTGCGACCGTTCACCACGCGCAACCTCATCGTCGTCTTTGGTTGCGGCGGCGACCGCGATCGGGGCAAGCGTCCCGAGATGGGCCGCATCGCCGAAGCTGGAGCCGATCTCGTGATCGTCACGAGTGACAACCCGCGCACCGAAGACCCCGAGCGAATTATCGACGATATCGAGGCGGGAATGACGCCTGGACGTCACGAACGCGTCGAAGATCGTCGCGAAGCAATCGCGCGCGCGATTCATGCCTCGCACGACGGCGACGTCGTCCTGCTCGCCGGAAAGGGGCATGAGACGTACCAGATCCGCGGCACCGCGAAGTATCCGTTCGACGAACGCGAAATCGTGCGAGCAATCATTTCTGAGGGAGTTACTTGATGGCGGATGCGACCACCCCGCAGGCCAGTGCGCTCGACCAACCGCAGTTCTGGACTCTCGACCGCATTGCGGACGCCCTTGGGGTGGGACCACGCGGCGTCACTCCCATCTCACGGATCTCCACCGACACGCGCCACATCGCCGCGGACAGCTGCTTCCTCGCGCTCAAGGGTGAATCGTTCGACGCGCACGATTTCGTCGCCGACGCCGTCGCCAGGGGCGCGAAAGCACTCGTGGTCAACGACGCTCGGCGCGCGGCAAATCTCGGCGTTCCCGTGTACGAAGTGGGGGACACACTCACCGCGCTGGGAATGCTTGGTCGGTATCGGCGGCGAGTGTGGGGACGGCCGGTGATCGGCGTCGTGGGCACGAATGGCAAGACGAGCACGAAGGAACTGCTGCGCGCTGCGCTTGGCGCTGCGCTCACCGTGCACGCGACCGTCGGTAACTACAACAATCTTGTCGGCGTTCCACTGACGCTCTTTGCGCTGCCCGATGACGCGGACATCGCCGTCATCGAGATGGGCACGAACCATCCGGGCGAAGTCGAAGCATTGCGCATCATCGTCGAGCCGGACGTCGTCGTGGTGACGTCGATTGCCGAGGAGCACCTCGAGGGCCTCGGCGATCTCGCGGGGGTGTTGCGTGAAGAGGTGTCGGCATGCAAAGGCGTCGCACTTGCCGTGGTGCCGTCTGCACAGCCGGAGATTGGCGACGCGACGCATGCGCTTGCGAAGCGGACAATCAGTGTGGGACTCGACACGGGCGATCTTCACCCAAGCTCGTGGGGCATTGAGCCCGACGGACAGGGGTGGCTCGAGCTGGAAGGCACGCGCGTGAGCGTCCCGCTGCGCGGAGTGCACAATCTGCGTAACGCCATGCTCGCCATCGCGGTGGCGCGCGAGAGCGGCGTGTCGTTCGAGGCCATCGCGCGTGGCATTGCGGCGATGCCGTCGCCGCCAATGCGGGTGAACTTCGAGCATCACGGCGCCAGCACCCTCATCAACGACGCATACAACTCGAACCCAGGCTCGGCGCGCGTCGCACTCGAGTTGCTCGAGCACGCCGGGGGGACGCGTCAGCGCGTTGCCGTGCTCGGCACAATGCTCGAGCTTGGCGTGCATGCGGATCGTCTGCACGACGAGGTTGCCCGCGCGGCCCTTGAATCACCGATCGAGCTCGTCGTTGGCGTTGGCGGTTTTGCCGATGCCCTCCACCGCGTGGCTCCGGGTCATGCACGCGTCGCGGGTGGAGCCGATCCGGCGGCTGCGTGGGACGCGGTGCGTTCGCGCCTCGCACCCGACGCGGTTATTCTGCTGAAGGGGTCTCGTGGCGTTCGCCTCGAGCGTCTCGTACCGCTGATCGCTGAGTGGTCGAAGCAGAACACCCGATAACCATGTTGTCATCCTGAGCGAGCGTAGCGAACCCCTTGTCATCCTGAGCGAGCGTAGCGAGTCGAAGGATCTGCACCATTCACCGTCGTAACACCAGAACACCTTGCTCTACTATCTCAGCCAGCTCCCGCTCGTCAAGCAATATCACTTCCTGAACGTCTTCGGCTACATCACGTTCCGCGCAGCGGGCGCAGCGGTAACGGCGATCGTGCTGAGTTTCATGGTTGGCCCAATCATTCTCAATCGCCTCAACACCGCCGCGAACTACCAGGTCGTGCGTGAAGGCACACCTGAGTCGCACGCGCTCAAGACGACGACGCCCACGATGGGCGGCTTCATCTTCCTCTTCTCGTCGCTGCTTTCGACGCTCCTGTGGGCGCGCATCTTCAGCCGATACGTGATGCTGGCGCTCTTCGTCACGGTTGGCATGGGTTTCATCGGCTTTCTCGATGACTACCTCAAGCTCAAGCAGCGTCGATTGGGACAGAAGAACGAAGGGCTTGTCGAGCGTAACAAGTTGCTCGGCCAGGTGGGCATCGGACTGCTACTCGGCCTTTACCTCTGGAAGTTTCCGCTCACACCGGATCTCGCTGCCGCATCGACGACGCTTCCGTTCTACAAGTACTACCTCGTCATCTTCACGCCGCCAATTGTCTACGTCTTCTGGACGACGTTCGTGCTCACCGGCGTGAGCAACGCCGTGAACTTCACGGACGGTCTCGACGGCCTTGCGGCCGGCCTTAGCGCGATCGCATTCTCTACCCTTGCCATTTTCGCCTATGTCATCGGCCGAGTTGATACGTCGCGTTATCTCGGTGTGTTCTACCTGCAGCACTCGGGCGAGCTCACGATCTATTGCCTGTCCATGGTCGGTGCGCTGATCGGATTTCTCTGGTTCAACACCTTCCCGGCGCAGGTCTTCATGGGCGACACCGGGTCGCTCGCGCTCGGCGGGGCCATCGGGACCGTCGCCATTCTGTTGAAGTCCGAATTCATCCTGCTGTTCGTCGGCATGGTGTTTTTCGCCGAGATGATGTCGGTGGTGCTGCAACGCTTTGTCTTCAAGTACCGGCGCAGGCGATATGGCCTCGAGTACGCGCAGCTGCATCGCGTCTTTCTTCGAGCGCCGCTTCATCACCACTTCGAAGTGAAGGGATGGAGCGAACAACAGGTCGTCGTGCGCTTCTGGATCATCGGAATTATTGGGGCCTTCCTTGCCATCAGCACATTAAAGGTGCGGTAACATGCCGGTTCGTTCACTAACGGAAGCACTGCCCGCAGCGTGGACTCGGGGCGAAATCAGTGTCATCGGTTTGGCGCGCAGCGGGAGGGCGGTGTCAGAGCTGCTGCGTCGCGCGGGAGCGGACGTCTACGCGAGCGACGCCGGCGCCGGACACGCGGTGCTTCGCGCAACGCTGCATCTCGCACCACTTGGGGTGGACGTCGAGCATGGTGGGCACGACCTGGCGCGCATTGCGCGGAGCGCGGTCGTCGTCGCCAGCCCAGGCGTGCCGCCGGACGCGCCACCGCTTCGCGCAGCACGCGACGCCGGTGTGCCGATTGTGGGTGAGATGGAAATCGCACTGCAATTCCTCCCGCACCAACGCTACATCGCGATTACAGGAACCAACGGCAAGACGACGACGACCGCGCTTGTGCAGCGACTGCTCGAAGGGCTTGGATACGATTCCGTGGCTGCCGGAAACATCGGCACGCCGCTGTCCACCGTGGCTTTGCGCGACAAGCAGCCGAACTGGATTGCGCTCGAGGCGTCGTCATTTCAGTTGCATGATACGCCGAGCATCGCACCGGCGGTCGGCATCCTGACGAACCTGTCGTCGAATCACCTGGACCGGTACGACACGGTCGACGCATATTTCGGCGACAAGCGGCTGCTCTTCCGTAATGCCGATGATCGTTCGGTGTGGGTGAGCAATGCCGACGACGGCGCAGTGCAGGGGATGGTGCACACCGTCCCTGGGCGTCATCTCCGCTTTACGACCTCCAGCGGCGCGGCCGACGGCTATTTCGATCGCGCCACGAACATGTTGGTCGCGCTTGGCGCGCCGCTCGTTCCGCGGAACGAGTTGCAGCTCATTGGCGACCACAACGTGGCGAATGCGCTCGCGGCAACGCTTGCGGTCATGGGCGCGGACGCGTTGCACACCTCCGCGAAGTCCCGTGCACTCATTGCCGACGCGCTGCGCGCATTCCATGCACTCGAGCATCGTATCGAACCCGCGGGCCAGTACCATGACGTCGATTGGATCAATGACTCGAAGTCCACGAACGTGACGTCAACGCTCATCGCGTTACGCGGCATGCAGCGCCCGACCGTGCTGCTGCTGGGCGGGCGACACAAGGGCGAACCGTATTCGGCGCTGAGCGACGAGCTTCGGCGTACCGTCAGGCAGGTGCTGGCGTATGGAGAGGCTGCGCCGACTATCGCCGCGGATCTCGACGGAACGGTTCCCGTCGAGGTGCTCGGTTCCACGTTTGAAGACGTGCTCGCTCGCGCACGAGACGTGGCGCAGCCGGGCGACACCATTCTGCTCTCGCCCGCATGTTCGAGCTACGACATGTTCGACAACTACGAAGAGCGCGGGCGCGTGTTCAAGCAGCTGGCGGCTGAACTCGGGGCTGCGAAGGGGTGACTGCCGCCGCCATTCCTCGCGCACGCGCGCAGGCGCCAGCACGTGTTCGCGATCGCTGGCGCATGGGCGCGGAGGCGCGAGGTCTCATGCTCGTGATGTCGCTCGTGCTCGTGTTCGGGCTCGCCGTGCTGTACAGCGCCAGCGCGATTGTCGCGATGCAGGAGAACAAGAACAACTGGTATTACGTCGCGCGGCAGGTCACTGGTGTGCTGGCCGGTGTGGTCGCCTTTGCGATCGCCGCCAAGCTGGATGCAGAGAAGTATCGGGAATGGGCGTGGCCAAGCATGTGGATCACGCTCGTCACGCTCTTCCTGTGCCTCGTCCTTCCTGAGAGCATC
>JBDTMO010000265.1:0-7505 GCA_039934235.1 bacterium
GGTGAGCTCGGTGCGATAACCCGCTCCACTCAGTGCGTCCATCGCACGCTCGAGGTCGGCCGACCGAAGAAAAATGTCAAAGTCCTTCGTGTCGCGTACGATGCCCGTGTACTCGAGAAACGCGTGTGACCCGCCAACCAGGAACGGCACGACCGCGTCGCTGAGCACGTGCAGTGTCCGGCGATAAAAAGTATTGGTGTCCTTTGCGGACTCATCGAACGTCGACTGGCCGGGCGGCATTCTGATATTGTCGAAGGAAGTCGTTCAGCGATTTGCAAAACTGGGGCTAGACGGACTGGCCCGAATTTCTCAGTAGCCGACTCGCAACCTTTCACCCGCCGCGCGACATGACCTCAGTCGTACGCATTGCTGCTGTGAGCGACGTTCACTACTCCAGGACGTCGCAAGGGTCCCTCGTCCCGCTGTTTACGCAGATCACGGAAGAGGCGGATATCCTGGTCCTGCCAGGAGACCTCACCGACTACGGCCTTGCCGACGAGGCTCGCGCGCTCGCAAAGGATCTCACGTCGGCGGTGAAGATTCCCATTGTCGCCGTGCTGGGCAATCACGACTACGAGAGCGAGGAGGTCGATGCGCTGCGTGAGATCTTCACCGATGCTGGCGTTCACCTGCTCGACGGAGACGCCGTCGAGCTACTCGGCGTCGGCTTCGCGGGAGTCAAAGGTTTCGCCGGCGGATTTGGTCGCGGCGCCCTCGGTCCGTGGGGAGAAACGTCCATCAAGATGTTCGTGCAGGAGGCAGTGCAAGAGGCGCTCAAGCTCGAGTCGGCACTTGCGCGCCTGACGACGGACCATCGCGTGGCGCTGCTGCACTACGCGCCCATTCGGGAGACGGTGGAGGGCGAGCCGCCAGAGATCTTCCCGTGGCTTGGCTCGAGTCGTCTCGAGGAACCGCTAACGCGCTTCGAGGTGACGGCGGTGTTTCACGGCCACGCACACAAGGGCGCCCCAGAGGGGAAAACCAGCACCGGCATTCCTGTGTACAACGTCTCGATGACCGTGCTCAAGCAGCACTATCCCGACAAGCCGACCTTCAGGCTATTCGAAATCGCGCGCAAGGACGAGGCGCAAGCACCGGCCGATGGGAGTGCCGAGCGCCGGCGGCAAGGCCGCCGTGCGACGGACAAGGTGGCGCTGACCCCTGAACAATGATCTGAACTCGGAGCAGTAACGGTTCACCGTTCACCGTTCACCGTTCACCGTTCACCGTGTCCATGTGCTCGGCGATCCGTCGGATATCCGCCTCCAACTCATCGGCGCGACGAGGCATGACAAGCGCCGCAAGCGCATCGCTCATGCTGCTGCTGCGAACGCGGTAGTGGATGACGACCTTGACGCAGGTCGATGGGCCGTCGGGGCTGAAGCGCAACAAGCCAGACGTCTCGACCGGAGCATTTCGTACGCTCTGCCACCCGATCACGGAATTCGTGACGAACTTGGTGGTCGTCGCATTCCACTCGAGCTCTCCGCCACTGGGTGTTGACACGCACCAGTGCGACCGTCCGTCACCTGTGTCGCGCACTTCCCGAAGCGCTCCGATAAAGCGCGGAAAGTTTTCGAAGTTCGCGCAGAAGGCGAAGACTTCCTCAACGCGCCGATCAACGACAAACGAGAATCGGATGTCCGCCGAGCGTCGCCGTGTTCCTGCGCGCCGGAGTGCGTTGGCGAGCGGCCGATGCGCCGCGGCGCCAAGCAGCGCCATCCCCGCAAGCGTGAAAAATGGGCGAGCTGGTTCGTCGCCGCGACGTCGCGCACCGAGTATCATCCCGCCGCCGACCGCTGCAAGCAGCAACGACAGCGACGGACTTGGAGTCCGCGACGGACGTGCGGGAGTAGTCATCCCCCGCGCCGAAGCAAGGGGAGTGCCGAAGCAACGGGGTTAACGGGTCACAGCAATGCGGCGGCACGCTGCGCGCGTTCGAGCGCTTCCTGCGGACTCGCCCCCGTAGCGCCCAGATGCCCCATTTTGCGGCCTGGCCGAGCGCCGCCCTTTCCATACAGGAAAAGACGCGTGCCGGACACACCCAGCGCGCGCTCGAAATTCGGTGTGCTCCCGTTCGCCCACAAGTCACCGAACAGGTTCACGATTGCAGCCGGACGAACCGGCTCCACCGCACCGAGTGGAACATCGCACACCGCGCGAACGAGTTGCTCGAACTGGCTCGTTGGACACGCGAGCTCGGTTGCGTGAAAGGAATTGTGTGGTCGGGGCGCCAACTCGTTCACGAGGAGCCGTCCGTCGTCGAGGAGGAACATCTCGACGGCGAGGATGCCCTCGAGCTGCAGCGCATCGGCGATGTGGAGGGCAATGCGTTCTGCGTCGCGCTCGATGTCTGGCGGAAGTTTGCCTGGAGTGACGCTCCACGCGAGCACCTGCCGTTCGTGGTGGTTGATGGCCAGTGGAAACACGCGGGTTTCCCCCGCCGGCCGACGCGCGACGAGGACACTCAACTCCATTGCGAGTGACAATCCCTGTTCCGCGACCGCGCGTCGACGACCGAGCGCCTGAAACGCCGCCGCAGGATCGTCGCCGTGCTCGACACGAATCTGGCTTCGCCCGTCATAGCCGCCCTCACACGCCTTCACGAACAGCGAGGGCCCGATCGTGCGCATCGCCTCGACAAGTCCGTCGGCGGAGTCGATTACAGCGTACGCGCCAATCGGCACGCCCTCTGAAGCAAGCCAATTTTTCTGTCGCGCCCGATCCTGCACCACGCCGAGGATGAACGGGCTTGGCCGCACGGGTGCGAGGCGTTGCGCCGCTTCAAGTGCGGCGGAACCGATCTGTTCAATCTCGATGGTGATCACGTCGCAACCGCGCGCGAGTTCCGCGGCGCCGTCGGGATCATTGAACGCGGCGACGACGACTCGATCAACGACAGGACGCGCGGCGCAATCCGGACTGGGGTCGAGCACCTGGACGCCAAAGCCCATGGAGCGGGCGGCGAGAGCTGTCATCCTCCCCAGCTGCCCGCCGCCCAGGATGCCGATCGTCGCGGGAGGCAGGATGGGCACTAGCGAGGCGGAGTGGAGAGGTCGACGTCGGCAAGGACGGCTGCGGTGCGTTCCGCGCGCCACGCGCGCAGGCGCTCGCGAAGCTCGGGGCGGCTCCCGGCGAGGATGGCCGCGGCCAGGAGCGCGGCGTTGGCAGCGCCCGGCTCTCCGATAGCGAGCGTTCCGACAGGCACGCCCTTCGGCATTTGCACGATGGAGAGGAGGGCATCAACGCCGTTGAGCTGGGTGGCCGGAATCGGCACCCCGAGCACTGGGAGCATTGTGCACGCGGCAACCATTCCAGGCAGGTGCGCCGCGCCGCCTGCCGCCGCGATGATCACCTGAAGTCCTCGCGCCTCTGCCGTGCGCGCGTACTCGATCATCCAGTCGGGCGTACGATGGGCGGAGACGACTCTGGTTTCGTGCGGTATGTCCAGTGTCGCGAGGAGTTCCGTCGCCGCGGTCATCACCCGCAGATCGCTTCGGCTCCCCATGATGACGCCGACAAGGGGTGTCTGGGCTGCAGTGCCAGCGGAATCGTGGTGATGCGGGACCATGCAGGTGCGGGCGAGGGACGGCGAATAGGCGGCGACCGAAAAGATAGCGCGCGCGGTCTCGTGAAGGCCACCAGGCACCAGCCAAAATCGCTTGCGCTGTTGCGCGAGCTTATCATAATGCGTCGACAGACGACGACGGTCCTTCTGTATTTCGCCCCCCACGCATGCATGCAATTCTGCGCCGCGCGCATTTTCACGCCGGCATTTTCGCGCTGTTCACTTTCAGTGCGTCGTTCACCGGATGTTCCCAGCGCGCTGACGCTGGGGGCGAGATGGGCATCGCCGTGGCGCTCGATCCACATCGCGTGGGCATGCAGTCGATTTACGATGGCGTAGAACTCGCCGTGAATCAGCTCAACGCGCAGCGCAGCGGCGGTGCGGCGCTGAAGATGATCAAGGGCGCGCCGGACGTGAGCGACCCGATCCGCATCGCTGATGCGTTTCGCGACAATCCCAGTGTCGTGGGCGTGGTTGGTCATCCGGAAAGCGGCACCACGTCCGACGCGATGGGCGAATACGCCGACATCAAGAATCAGGGCAGGAATGCGGTGGTCGCCATCACGCCAACAGGAACGAGTCCGGCGCTTTCGGGCGCGAGTCCATGGCTGTTCCGCGTTTGTCCAAGCGACGTGCAGACGAGCCGCACCGCCGCGCGCTTCGTACTCGACTCATTGCGTGCGGGGCGGGCGAGCGTCTTGTATCGCAACGACGCCTATGGCAAGGACTGGTCGAAGTGGTTCGGCGACGCATACCGCGAAGGGAAAGGGGTGGTTGTCGAGCGGGATCCGTATGTCGCCGGCCTGACACCGTGGGATGCATATGCGGGATACATCAAACTGCTGAAGCCAGACGTCGTGCTCTTTCCAGGGAGCACCGAAGACGCCGTCCTCTTGTTGCGCGCGATGAAGACGATCGGCATCTCACCTCCGCTCGTCGGCGGCGACGCGACGGCTGGCCTCGAGGACAACGCCGACGAGTTTCCCAACGTCCGCTATGCCGCGTTCTTCCTCGCTCGGCGTGCCACGACACCAGAAGCGAAAGCATTCATCGCCGCGTATCGGCAGGCCTACAAGGAAGATCCCGATCAACGCGCGGCGCTGGCCTATGATGCCGCAATGCTGATTGGCCGCGCGGCACTCGAAGTGGGACCGGATCGTACGAAGATTCGCGATTACATCGAGTCGATCAACGGCACACCGCAGGGACGTCCGGCGGTCGTTGGCGCCGCGGGCCCGATCGCGTTTGACAAGAACCACGATGCCGTAAACAAGCCAGTCGTCATTGTGCAGGTCGGCAAATGAAGATGCTCAGTACGATCAAGGGACGGCTCAGCGCCGGCTTCGGGCTTACGCTTGGCCTGCTGCTCGTTGCGGGAGTCATGGCCGCATACGGATTGCTGCACGCGGGGACGCGCAACGAAGGGTTGGTGTCGGAGATGCGCGTGGAGCAGGAGACCATCCAGCAGGTGGCATTCCGCATGCTTCGGGAAACGGCCGCGGGGCTGCGCTACCTGAATACCGGAACGGCAACCGACGAACAGCGGTATGCCGCGCTTTCTGAAGAAGCGGACCATGCGAGACGCGCGGCGACGAAACTCGATGTACTGTCGTCGCTGGAACGTCAAAAGTTGAAGGATCTGGGAACGCTGCAGGCCGAAGTGGAGGCCGGGATCGGCGCGTCGCACGCGTATCTCGCCGTGGGTCGCACGAGCGACGCCACCAGGGTGCTCGACAATACATCGATTGCGTTGGACAGCGTGGACAAGACGCTCGAGACGCTCCGGTTGGAAGGCGCGCGCCGGATGACCGAGCGGCAGCAGGAAGCCAGCACTGCGCTGCGGACGAACATTGGGTTTCTGACCCTCGTCATCGTGGCGGCCCTCGTCGTTGGCATCGTGTCGAGCGTGTCCACGGCACGCGCCGTCACGCGTCCGCTCGTCGCCCTCACGCGCGACCTGACGGCGCTTGGGAAGGGCGATCTGCGACGGAGCGACCTTCAAAATGAGACGCGCGGCGCGGCGGAATATGAGGCGCTGGCGAGTGCGTTCGATCAGGCGCGGGAACGGTTGCGCGGCCTGCTCAGCGAAATGAAACGGCAGTCGGACGACACGGCGTCAGCCGCCGCGGAGCTTGCCGCAGCGGCAGGCGGCGCGTCGGACAGCACGCAGCACGTGGCGAGCGCGGTGACGGAAATGGCACACGGCGCCGGCATGCAGCTCGACGTGCTGACGGGCGCCGGTACCGCTGTTTCACTACTCGCGGAATCGGGACGCACCATCGACGAAGCCGTGCGAGAGAGCCGGGTGCGTGGCCTGGAGATTCGCAGTTCTGCCACCACCACCGCGCAGGAGATCGGCCGCGCGGTGGATACCTTGATCGCCGCGCGCGAGGTGTTCGACCGCAGCGCAAAGGAAATCAACTCACTGCGAGAATCGCTCGGCGTGGTTGATGATTTCGCGACGACAATTTCCGAAATCGCATCGCAGACCAATCTCCTTGCGCTGAACGCGGCGATCGAGGCGGCTCGTGCCGGCGACGCCGGACGTGGCTTTGCCGTTGTTGCCGACGAAGTGCGCAAACTCGCTGAGCAAAGTTCCCGGGCAGCGCATGAAGTGACGGCGAACGTGACGCGCATTCGTGAAGGCGTCATCGGAACGTCGCGCGCCGTGGAGAGCGGCACGATGCAGATGAAGGACGTCAGCAAGGTGGCGGATGCGGCGCGGCAGGCACTTACCGCAATCCAGGCGGCCGTGGAGCGCGTCGAGGATGCGTCGTCCCGAGTGTCCGTCGCTGTCTCGGGCAACGCTGCCGCCATTCTTCAGGTCGAGGAAGCCATCGCGAGGGCGGGTGACACCGCGCAGAGTCATGCAGCCTCCGCCGAGGAAGTGGCTGCGGCCACGGAGGAAACGTCTGCGTCCGTGGAGGAGCTCGAGGCCACGAGTCACATGCTGAAAGACTCGGCGCGTCGCGTTCGTGAGCGTGTGTCCGAGTTCATCGTGGAGTAAAGTTGTGACGCTGGTGTGCTGACGGTCTTCGGATGAGCACGCCAATTCGCGTCTATTTGGGGCGCTCTTCCTTCCGTTCGTCTTCGAGGGCGCAGATGCTCTCGGTGGCCAGACGGGTCCGTCCCTGACGCGATCCACACACCATGCAGTCACTCAAACCGCGCCTCATCGTCGCGCTGGTATTCGTTGCACTCGCGCTGCCGCTGAGCGCGCAGGAAGCAACGCGACCGGTCGAAATACACGGGTTTGGCATTTTCCATCGAGGTTCACCGGATGGGTGTGCAGAGCGTCAGGAGCTACTGGCAGGAAGAGTGTTCTCCGGAAGGGCCGGAGTGCCGACCGAGCGCGCCACCGAGGCCGATGTCACTGCGTTCGTCAAAGCCAATACCAACGCGTTGGATACGTAAGCAACACCACGGCGACCGACGGTGTGAAGGTGATCAGCGTTATGCCGTAGGCACGACGTAAAGACGAGATGAGGTTTGCTCATGAAGATGCCCCGCCGAAACATCGGCCGGGCATTTTCGATTTCAGGTAGTCAGCAGCGCATAGTCCACGAATCACGCGCTTCAACGGCTGAACGGTTCATCGCGGAATAACACGTTCAGCCCGCTCGGGGGACATCAAATTGCACTGGACATGATGTGCTCCTCACAAAGGAATCCATGTATGCGCCATTAACGGACCATGACATGCGATCAGTCCGGTTCTCAGACATTCGCACTGATCTCAGCTGGCGCCTGTGGTTCGTCAACAAGCGCATGCCGACCGTGGAGTACGACGCGATGATCGACGACATTGCAGTGCTCCAATACCAGGCCGAGATCGCGTTGAGAAGCGGCCTGTAGGCGCACCTGACCATGAAAAAAGAGCCGCAGCGCCTGATGTTGGCGCTGCGGCTCTTTAAGCTCCCCAGGTAGGACTTGAACC
>JBDTMO010000266.1:0-7392 GCA_039934235.1 bacterium
CCCGAACAACCCCCGAATAGCTTAGCCGAATAAGTCCCGAAGTGCAAGGAAATTTGGTAACAACATACTTGACGCCACTAGTGCGTCGGGCAAAGTTACCGAGTGGCTTGCACGCTGCCCCTCAAATGGGGGGCGGCTGTGAGTAGGCCAGTGTATTCGCCTCTCCGGCATTTGGCGCTGTCGGTTTGGCTGAATCACAACCCGGCGGAGCGCTACATGGCGATGTTTACAGTGTATTTCGACGTGGCTGGCCATCCGGACGCTCCCGGCGCGATGTTCAGCTCCGGCTTCGTCTCGTCGATGGACAAGTGGCTCAAGTTTGAGAAAGAGTGGCTTGCATTGCTCGGCGAGTACGGCATCGCCAACCCGTTCCACATGTCTGATTTTGCAGCTGGCGTTGGCCAATATGCATCGTGGAAGGACGACACCGCACGGCGTGCAGTGTTCTACGAACAGGTTACGGACCTGATCCAACGCCGTACCAACAAGGGGTTTTCACAAGGGCTCTACCTTCCAGATTTCAAGCGGATGCATCGCGAGTACGAAGTCCCGGCGGACCATGTCTTCGGGATGATGACCAAGCCCATTACGTACTGTGGGCTTGGTTCAGCGATACAGGTTATGCGATGGGCTGGACGCTCAGTCGCGCGCGGCCATCGCGGTGACACAAGACTGGAATACGTCCATGATCGCGGAGACAAGCATCGCGGTCACTTCGCCTCTGCAATGCGTACGGCCTACGGTGTCGAACCGATATTCAAGGACAAGAAGGAAATCGTTGCGATTCAACTAGCCGACATTCTCGCGTGGGAGCATGCGACCTACGTTCGCGATGGTATTACCGGACGGAAGCCATATCGGCCTGAGGCGAAAGAGTTGTTGCGACGCCTACCCGGATCTGACGAGTGGGCCTTCACCCGCTGGAAGGGATTCCAGGAGCTCTGCGAAATGAGAGGATTCAAGAAGAAAGATCGCGGAGCAACGGAATGAGACTACGCGTGCTTCCCCGTCGGTCGCTTAGTCGGCACGAACGCTTCGTCCTTGGGCACGTTGATGACTCGTCGCGTGAGTTCGGTCATGCGCTCCAGCGGCGACGCATCGGGCAGCGACGCGGGGGGCTTCACCGTGTCGCTTCGCCCTTTCTCTTTCGTTTCGGGCCTCGCTTCCGCTTTGGGCATTTGACTACCTCACGTTCGGGCGGGATGCAGGTCTGCGCTGATCAGATCAGCGTAGGTGAGACGCTTGCCAATGATGTCCTTGAGCACGCCAACAAAGCGGCCAAAGTCGTTCTCCTCGCGGTTGTTGAATCGGTACGTCTGCTCGTCCAGATAGCGGAACAGGTGGAAGGGATCGACGCTCACGTACGTGCCCTTGATGGAGCGCTTGAGCAGGCTCCAGAAGTTCTCAAGGCCGTTCGTGTGCACCTGTCCGTCGACGTAGCGGATGGCGTGGTCAACCGCCGCATGGGTGTAACTGTCCTTCCACTGGAACTTGCCGAGTTCGCGGTAGGCGGCGAGTGCATCGGTGTAGATGTGCGCGCCTTTCTCAACGGTCGCGGCAACCTGCTTCTCAAGGGTCTTTTTCTTGGCGTTCGGGACGTGCGCGATGTGGACGGTGGAGTGCTTGTCGCCGCGCTTCCGCTCCAACATGCCCATGACGGACTCCATGTGCGCGAAGCCGCCCTTCTGCTTGATCTTGGCGCGCTTGCTCTTGTGCATGTTGGCCATCTTGCCGCCGATGTAGGTCTCGTCCGCCTCAACCGTGCCGCCCATCTTGGCGAAGGTCTTGGTCTGCATGGCGAGCCGGATACGCGACAGCATGAACCACGCGGTCTTCTGGGTCACGCCAAGGGAGCGGCCAAGCTCATAGGAGCTAATTCCATTTTTGGCATTAGCGAGCAACCAGAGAGCAGGCAGCCACTTGTCCAAGCCAAGCGGCGAATCCTCGAAAATGGTCCCAACCTTGACGCTGAAGTCTTTCTTGCAGCCCTTGCAACGGAAGATCCGCTTGGACGCCAAGAACATCGGGTCCGCCGTCGAGCAACGCGGGCAACTCACGCCAGACGGCCAGCGGAGCTGCACGACAAAAGCCAAGCTGGTGTCCGCGTCGGCGAAGTACCGAATCGCGTCAGCCAGTGTTTGCGGGGCAGCGTGTTGTTTGAGCATGAAGGAGAATAATGGAAAAGCCTAGTGGTGTCAAGTATGTTATTGCCGGAAATTTTCATTGGAGTCCTCCCGCGGGTACGCTCGGGGCGATCGTCGCGGAAGCTGAACTCCGCGCGGCGGCCCTCGTTGCGCACTCCGAGAGCTTCGGTAACGCGGTCTCTGCGCGTCCGATCGCGCCTTCTCTTGCGGCCGCACTTCGCCAGCCCACCGTCTCGTTGCTGGCAGAGGTGAAGCGGCAGTCGCCGTCCAAAGGCGTCATCGCCGCCTCGCTCGATGCGGTGGAGCAGGTGGCTGCGTACCGAGATGGCGGCGCCGCAGGCGTCAGCATCCTCACTGAACCAAATCACTTTGGCGGTTCGATAGGCGACCTGCGGGACGTCGTCCGGAGCGGGCGACTGCCCGTCCTCAAGAAGGACTTTCACGTTGCGCCGGCACAACTCCATGAAGCGTGGGCCGAGGGCGCGTCCGCAGCGCTCCTGATCGTGCGCGCGGTGTCTCCGGAAGTCCTCAAGGAACTGGCCGCGTACGGGCGCTCGCTCGACCTCGAGCTGCTATTTGAAATCCGAGACGAACGCGAGTTGGAACAAGCGCTCGACGCCGAGGCCATCATGATCGGCGTGAACAATCGCAACCTCGAGACGCTGGTTATCGATCCCGGTACCGCCGAACGGCTGATCCCGCTGATTCCAGCGCACATCGTCGCCATCGCGGAAAGCGGTGTGAACACACGTGCCGACGTCGAGCGCTACGCCGCCGTGGGCGCCGACGCGGTGCTCGTTGGATCGAGCCTGTCGGCTTCCGTCGATCCTGTCGCGGCGACGCGTGCACTGACCGGCGTGCCCCGGAGGGCGCGTGCCGGCTGAAGTAAAGATTTGTGGCCTCACACGGAGCGTCGACGCGGAGTTCGCGGACGCGGCGGGAGCGGCGTACCTCGGGGTCATCTTCGCGGGCGGCCCACGCGAACGTTCGGCCGCCGAGGCGCGCATTACGCTGGCGGGACGCCGAGCGCGGAAGGTCGGCGTGTTTGCGTCGCAAAGTCCGCGGGAGATCGCGGATATTGCTTCGCTCGTGGGTCTCGACGTTTTGCAACTGCACGGTGCCAGCGACGCGGCGCGGATCGCCGCGGTGCGCGCCGCGACTGGATTGGAGGTGTGGGCCGTCGTTCGTTCGTCGACCGGGGTGCTGACCGAGCACGATGAGGAACTTGCGGACGCCGCTGACGCGCTGCTCGTCGACGCAATGGTTCCCGGCCAGCTGGGAGGAAGTGGCGTGACGCTCCCATGGCTGCAGTTGGGAGAATCATTGGACGCGATGGCGTCTGGGCATCGCATCATCCTGGCTGGCGGTCTAACGCCGGATAACGTCAGCGAGGCCATCGACTACGTTTCGCCGATGGTGGTGGATGTTTCGTCTGGAGTCGAATCGGCTCCGGGAATCAAGGATCAAAAACTCGTGCGCGCATTCATCGCTGCAGCACGTGCCAGCGGAGCAACTGCATGAGCGTGTCGGCTTATCCGTCGGACCGGTTCGGGCAATTCGGTGGCAAGTATGTACCGGAAACGCTCATTCCCGCGCTCGAGGAATTGGAGGAGGCATACGCGACCGCGCAGAACGACGCGTCGTTTCGCGACGAACTGTCCGCGATGCTTGCGACCTATGTCGGCCGTCCCTCGCCGTTGAGTGAGGCGCCTCGACTTTCCGAGCGCGTTGGTGCTCGCGTGCTCCTCAAGCGTGAGGACCTGAATCACACCGGGGCGCACAAGATCAACAACACCGTGGGGCAGGTGCTTCTCGCCCGCCGCATGGGCAAGCCGCGGATCATTGCCGAAACGGGTGCGGGCCAGCATGGCGTGGCGACGGCGACGGTGTGCGCGCGGTTCGGGCTCGAATGCGTCGTGTACATGGGCGAGGAGGACATGCGGCGCCAGTCGTTGAATGTCTTTCGGATGCGACTCATGGGAGCGACGGTCATTCCGGTGACGAGCGGCACACGCACGCTCAAGGACGCCACGAGCGAGGCGATTCGCGACTGGGTCACGAACGTCAACGACACGCACTACATCATTGGATCGGTCGTTGGCCCTGCACCGTATCCGCGCATGGTGCGCGACTTTCAGTCGATCATCGGGGTGGAGGCGCGCGCGCAGGTGCTCGAGCGCACCGGCGCGCTACCGAAAAGCGTGGTGGCGTGTGTCGGCGGAGGCTCCAATGCGATGGGTATCTTTTACGCCTTCGTGCCCGACGCCGGCGTCGAGTTGATCGGCGTGGAGGCTGCCGGCGAGGGGCTCGAGACGGAGCGTCATTCGGCGTCGCTGACGAGCGGAACACCAGGCGTGTTGCATGGTGCGCTCAGCTACCTGCTGCAGGACGACGCGGGCCAGGTGCATCCGGCGCATTCAATTTCGGCCGGGCTCGACTATCCGGGCGTTGGGCCAGAGCATTCGTACCTCAAGGACAGCGGTCGGGCGCTCTACGTGTCCGTCCGCGACGATGAAGCCATGGAGGGGTTCCAGACCCTGAGCCGCCTGGAGGGGATCATCCCCGCACTGGAATCTGCGCACGCGGTCGCATGGATTACGCGAGAGCATGCGCGCTGGAGCGCGGATGACGTCGTGCTGCTCTGCGTGAGTGGACGCGGTGACAAGGATGTGGCGCAGGTGATGGAAATGGGTATCTTGGACGCGTGACGAACCGGCCGCCCCACCTCACCAAGAACGGGATGGAACCGGCGCCATTCGAGCGCGGGCGAGTCGAGGAACTCCTGCGGCTGTTCGGCAGGGCGGCGCGGGCGCATCAGTTGTATCTCCCCAACAATCCAGTCTACAAGGCAGCGCATGACGCCTTGCGGGCTGGCTTTGCGCCCATTTTCCAGGGGACGGAAGAACTCGCGCTCACGTTTACGGAAAGCGAAGTGAAGTGGGACGGCGAGACGGTTCTTGAAGAAACGACTCGCGGTGGCGACAACCTGCCGTGGCTGTTCTACAAGGACGGCGTGCGCGAACTGCGCATGCTGCGCGGCTTCGAAACCGAGGAGTTGGACAAGCTCCTCGGCATTCTCCAGCGCGTGCGCAAGGCGTCGCCTGACGAGGATGACCTGCTCACCATGCTCTGGCAGGGTGATTTCGTCTGCCTGCGCTATCGGTATGTGGACCTCTCGCAAGAGTCGACCGCTCCGCTCGCCGATGGCGGGGAGGCGCTTGTTGCTTCACACGAGGACCCACGGCAGGCGGTCGAGGAGGATGAGGATTCCCCGACGCGCGCTGGCGCCGTCAATATGTCGGACTTCGATGGGACGCTCTATTTCCTCGACGAGAAGGAAATCGAGTACCTGCAGTCCGAAGTGCATCGCGAGTATCAGACTGACCTGCGCAAGAACGTCGTCAGCGTGCTGCTCGACATTTTCGAACAGCAGACCGACCCAGCGATCCGCGACGAAGTCTCCGAGGTGCTCGACAACCTCATGCTGCACATGTTGTCTGCTGGCCAATTCAACAGTGTGGCGTACCTCGTTCGCGAGGCGCTCATTGCTGTACAGCGAGCGGTGGACCTGCTGCCAAAGCAGCGTGATCGCCTGTCGGCGCTGCCGGCGCGGTTGAGTGCGCCCGAGGCACTGACGCAGCTGCTCCAGTCGCTCGACGAAGCGCACGACCTCCCGTCGTCTGGCGACCTGTTGGAGCTATTCGAACAGTTGCGTGGCCAGGCGCTCGGCACGGTGCTCGACTGGCTCGGTCGTCTTCAGAATCAACGCTTGCGCCCCGTGCTGGAGCAGGCTGCGCAACGCCTTGCGTCGCAGAACACCACCGAGCTGGTGAAGCTGATTCTCTCGCCGACTCCCCACGTTTCATTGGAAGCGGTTCGGCGGGCCGGATCATTGCAGACCCCCGCCGCTGTCGCGCCAATTGCGAAGGTGCTCGCCGATGGAGCGCCGGACATTCGGCTCGCGGCGGTGCAAGCGCTCCACGAGATCGGTTCGCCTGGTGCGCTCCAGGCGCTCGAGCGCGCCGTCGAGGACACGGAGCGCGACGTTCGCGTTGCGGCGCTGCGTGCGCTTCAGTCGCGCACCTACCGCCCAGTGCTGCCTCGTCTCGAGGCGATCGTGAAGGACAAGTCGGTGCGCGAAACGAACCTGACGGAGAAGATGGCGTTGTTCGAGGCGTATGGTTCACTCTGCGGTGAGCGCGGCGTGCCGTTCCTCGATGCAACGCTCAATGGGAAGTCGCTGTTCAGGCGTCGCGAAGACGCGGAACTCCGCGCCTGCGCCGCCGTCGCACTGGGGCTCATCAAGACGGCAAGCGCCCAGGCGGCCCTTCAGAAGGCCGCAGGCGAGAAAGACGTTGTCGTGCGGAATGCCGTGAGTCGCGCGCTCAAGGGAGTGGCAACATGACCACGCCATCGGGAGGGCACAGCACGGGTCAGTTCATCCAGCCCGCGGCTGGGCGGCAGACGCCAATCGGTGCCCCATCGGTTGAAGCCGGCGGCGACGCGTACATTCGGCGGGCGGGCAAGGGGCTCATCCTCGCGCTCTACGCGGCATTCCGGGCGATCCGTATGTATCCGCTCGAGAACATGGCGGTGCAAAATGCGGCCGAAGAGCTCATGACGCTCACCAACGAAATGTTGGCACACGAGCACGAGCTCGAGATGCGCGTGTCCGGAGAATTCGTGTTCATCAACTCCGTTCGGCTCCGGCTCGACCTCGACAACTACGCGAGCTTCAGTCATCTCCTGTCGGTGTTCCGGGCCGCGGGCATTGGGTCGCTGCAACTGCATCACGCGCCGACGACGAAAGAGTGGCAGCGGTTCCTCGCGTTTCTCAACGTTCCTTCCAGCGACGCGCCCGGAGAGCGATTCATCGAACTGTCCGCGAAGCTCACGCAGCAGGCGTTGAACATTTTCGAGATCGGCGAGCCAAGTGCACAGGGGCTCGACGAGGAAGATCGCGAGAAGTCGAAAGAGGTGGCGAAAAAGACGTACGCACAGTCCGTCTCTGTCACGAAGGACCTGATGACGTAGGTGCGTCTTGGACGCAGCCCGAACATCAAGAAGATCAAGCGCATCGTTCAAGGCATCGTCGATCAGATCCTGAACGAAGAGACGTCGCTGATTGGCCTGACGACCATTCGCGATTACGACGAGTACACGTTCACGCACAGCGTCAACGTCTGCATCTTTTCCGTCGCGCTGGGCAAGCGCCTTGGGCTCGGCAAAATCCAGTTGTACGATCTGG
>JBDTMO010000267.1:0-7375 GCA_039934235.1 bacterium
GTTGCAGTTGCAGTTGCAGTTGCAGTTGCAGTTGCAGTTGCAGTTGCCGTTGCCGCTGCGTTGCCGTTGCGGTTGCTTCGCTCGTGTGGGACGACGGGATAGAGGACGCCGACCACCCGCGACCGGTTGCCGCCACGACGTGCGCGTCGCAGCTTCTTGAGACGGCTGGAACGCAGCGCCCAGCCCACCCCACTCTTACTTCAGGCCAATCGTGACACGCGATCCTTTCCTGTCCCGCCGCGACTTCGTTGCCGCCACGTCACTCGGCGCCGCCGGCCTGTTTCGTGGACTGAAACAGCCGTTCGAGCCACAACCGGCAGCTGCCGAGCAATTGCTCTATGTCGGCACATACACCGAAGGCGGCCGCACCGACGGAATTTTTCTCCTGCGCATGGACTCGACCACCGGAGCCCTCCGCCAGGTTGGCGCGGTGAACGCCGGACCAAATCCGTCGTTTCTCACGATTCTTCCCAACGGCAAAACACTGTTCGCCGTGAATGAGGTCGACAGCAAGGGCGCGAGGAAGACCGGCTCGTTGCGCGGCTTTGATATCGACGCAACGTCCGGTGGCCTCTCGATGTACAACGAGCAGTACTCGGAAGGCACGTCGCCCTGTTACGTGAGCACCGACCGAACCGGAAGCGTTGCGCTCGTCGCCAACTATGGAAGCGGAACGGTCGCCGTGCTGCCCATCGACGAGAACGGTGGAATTGCCCGTGTGTCGCACGTGGTGCAGCACGCTGGGAACGGTCCAGTTACCGCGCGACAGGAAGGAGCCCACGCGCACTGCATCGTCCCGCATCCCTCCAACCGCTTTGTCCTCGCGGCAGACCTCGGCGTCGATCGCATTCTCGTTTACAGGCTGGACGCCGACGCCGGAACGCTGACGCACGTGGAGTCGAGCGACGCGCACATGGCGCCCGGCACTGGCCCCCGACACCTCGCGTTCCACCCAACCCTTCCCATCGTGTTCGTCGCAGGTGAGTTGAACTCCTCGGTGTCGGTGCTTCGCTGCGATCCAACCACGGCGAAGTTGTCGTTGGTCCAAACGCTTTCCATGGTGTCGGCAGACTCGTCCGCCACGAACTATCCCGCGGACATCCACGTCGATCCATCGGGGCGAATGCTGTACGTCTCCAATCGCGGCTTCAACACCGTGGCGCTGTTCTCCATCGCTTCGGAAACTGGCAGGCTCACGCTCCAGCAGTCGATGCCAACCGGCGGCGATTGGCCGCGCAACTTCTGTCTCGACCCGACCGGTCGCTGGCTCCTGGTTGGCAACCAGCGCTCCGGATCGGTCGTTGTGTTTGCGCGAGCCGAGAATGGCCGGCTGACAGCAACGTCGCAGCGCATCGATGTGCCGAGTCCGGCGTGCCTTCGCTTCCAGTCGCAAGTGGGGCCAGTAACGTGAAACTCACGGCAATCCACCTCGTCGCCTTGTCTCTCCTAGGCGTTGTCGCGCCGAACCCACGAATTGCGCCCGACGACATCATCGGCCGCTGGGACATCACCGTGCAGAGCACGAGCGGCGCGTTTCCATCCTGGCTGGAAGTAGAACTATCGGGCAACAGCACACTCGTCGGCCGTTTCGTTGGGCAGTTCGGTAGTGCACGCCCCATTTCCCGCGTGAACTTCAAGGACGGCGCGGTCCAATTCGTCATTCCGCCGCAATGGGAGCAGGGCAGTGGAGACCTTCGCGTTGAAGCGACACTCGCCGGCGGTAAACTCACGGGCTTCCTCACCGATCCCGCGGGAATGCGTTCGCCGTTTACCGGAGTGCGCGCACCACTGCTCCGTCACGCCGATCCCGCGTGGGGCAAGCCGGTTGCGCTCTTCAATGGCAAGGACCTGAGCGGATGGGTGGCAACCGGCGCCAATCAATGGACAGTCGTCAACGGCATTCTCACGAGCGCCAAGCCCGGCTCGAACCTCCGCACCGAGAAGTCATTCGGCGACTTCAAGCTGCACGCGGAGTTCCGCGTTCCGCCCAAGGGAAACAGCGGCATCTACCTGCGCGGTCGGCACGAAGTGCAAGTCGAAGACAGCAAGGGCATGACGCTCGACAGCCATCACGAAGGCGGCGTCTACGGCTTCCTCACCCCGAATGAGGACGCAGCGCGCGCGCCAGGTGAATGGCAGACGTACGACATCACGCTCGTCGGCCGATTGCTGACGCTTGTGCTCAATGGTCGCACCGTGATTACGCGCCAGGAGATTCCGGGCATCACCGGCGGCGCACTCGATAGCAACGAGGGAGCACCGGGTCCCATCCTTCTGCAGGGCGATCATTCGTCGGTGGAATATCGCAAAGTCGTAATCACCTTGCCGCGCTGAAAATCTCAGAATGAGGTAGCCATGCCGGATGTTGCGTACGACGCAATCGTAGTCGGTTCCGGAATTTCCGGCGGCTGGGCAGCGAAGGAACTCACCGAGCGCGGACTCCGCGTGTTGCTGCTCGAGCGAGGCAAGAACATCGAGCACATCAAGGATTACGTGAACGCGGCGAAACCACCGTGGGCATACCCGCATCGCGGTGGCCGCACGAAGGAGATGGAGCGCCGCTATCCGGTCCTCAAGCGCGACTTTCCACTCAACGAAAAGAATCTCGATTGGTGGGTGAACGAAGAAGAGTCGCCGTACACGGAAGTGAAGCGATTCGACTGGTATCGTGGTTATCACGTCGGCGGGCGTTCGCTCATGTGGGGCCGCTGCAGCTTCCGCTGGAGTGATTACGACTTCGAGGCAAACGCAAAGGAGGGCATCGCAGTCGACTGGCCCATTCGCTACGCGGACGTCGCGCCCTGGTATAGCCACGTAGAAAAGTTTGCCGGCATCGCCGGCTCACACGAAGGACTTCCGCAACTTCCCGACGGCGAGTTCCAGCCTGAAATGCCGCTCAACTGCGGCGAGCTGCTCGTGAAGGGCCGATTGGAGAAACAGTTCGACGGCAGGCGCAAACTGATTTCCAGCCGCACCGCCAACCTCACTCGGCCACTCGCCGGCCGCGGCGCATGCAACTATCGCGATGCGTGTTGGCTCGGGTGTCCGTACGGCGCGTATTTCAGCACACAGTCATCCACGCTGCCCGCGGCCATGGCGACCGGACGTCTTACGCTCAAGCCGTTCGCCATCGTGAGCGAAGTGCTCTACGACAAGGATCGCAAACGCGCGAAAGGCGTGCGCGTCGTGGACGCACTCACGAGCGCGACGACGGACTATTCCGCCAAGGTCGTCTTTCTGTGCGCATCGACGCTGAACTCGACGTGGCTGCTGCTCAATTCGGCACACGATGTCTGGCCAGGCGGCTTGGGCAGCAGCTCAGGTGAGCTTGGCCACAACCTCATGGATCACCACTTCCGGCTCGGTGCCGAAGGGCGCCTCGAAGGTCTCAGCGACAAGACAACGTTCGGGCGCCGGCCAAATCCATCCTACATTCCGCGCTATCGCAACCTGTTTGGTGACAAGCGTCCGTATCTGCGCGGCTTTGGCTACGAGGGCGGTGCAGGCCGCGAAGACTGGACGCGCGCCGTGGCCGAGTTGGGAGTAGGCGCCGCGTTCAAGGACAAGCTGGTTGCGCCGGGCGAGTGGACCATCGGCGGCACAGCGTTCGGCGAAATGCTGCCCAATCACGACAACAAGGTGACGCTCGACGAAACGAGGAAGGACAAGTGGGGACTGCCGGTGCACAAGATCGATTGCGCAACGGGCGAGAACGAGCGACTCATGCGCAAGGACATGATGAACGACATGGCCGAGATGCTCACCGCGTGTGGGGCGAAAGATGTGCGCCCGTATGATGAAGGGTGCTGGCCGGGCCAGGGCATCCACGAGATGGGAACGGCGCGCATGGGCCGCGATCCAAAGACGTCCGTCCTCAACGCACACAATCAGGTGTGGGACGCGCCGAACGTGTTCGTCACCGATGGCTCGTGCATGGTGTCCACCGCGTGCCAGAATCCATCGTTGACGTACATGGCGCTCACAGCGCGCGCGGCGGATTTCGCGGTGCGGGAGTTGAAGCGGAACAACCTCTAACGCGACCGATCAGAGACCCGGGTTAGCTTCACGTGCGCGACTGACTGTCGGCACCGATTTCCGCACAGCGCCATCGGAGGTACCGTGAGCTCGACCACTTCACTGCGATGCGTCGCGGTCCTGCTGCTTTTCTCGTACGCCTGCGGCAAGGGTGCTGCGGAAGATTCGTACGTGCGCGGACACGGTGTGAAAGCGGCGCGCTTGTCGATCGGTGCGGAGGCGCAAATAGTCGAAGCGGCCATTCATGCGTCGTTCGATGCGGATCCTGCGCTCAAGCTTCGCGTGCATCCGCGCCGGCTGCCGCGCACAGCGGGCGACAGTGGTGGCAACCTGGTGTCGAGCGTACTTGTGCGCACATTGCGCGACAAAGGGTTGGTGCTGGGAACGTGCGACCCAATCCGCAATTCGCCGAGGGACACGCCGCGCTGCCCCGGTCCTGAGGCGGGTTACGTCATCCGCCCGTCCGAGGTTTTTACGCTGACTCACGACACGCTCGAGGTGTATTTCGGCGTCGAGAAGTTCGGTGCGGCAACGGGACAGAAGCCCGAGGCGCTGCGTTTCGAAAAGGTCTACAAGCTCGTGCGCCAGGGCGCGGGTTGGCGCGTGGCGCGCGAGGGCAGGGCAAAGGACTAGCTACCCGGCGCTCACTCGGCGGCTTGTGAATAGCAGCACAGCGCCCACGACGACGGCAATGCAGCCGTAGACAGCCCACTTCGTCTGGCCAGTCATGAAGCTGCCCGGTAACACGTTGATCCCCTGAAGGATCCAGATTACTCCGATGAGCATCAACAGCACGCCAAGCACTCTTGCAGCGATCGTCATTGTCCGTCTCCCAGGTGCAGTTCCATCGACTCGCTTCGCTCGCTCAGCAAGGATGACAAATATCGCTTTCGCGCGCCTCAGGGTGATGCGCTATCAATGTCGCTCTTAGGTTAACACGGGGACAGCGAACTCGAGCGCAACCTCGGAAAGCGTGGGAGAACGACGTATCGCACTCGCATGTGCGGATATCACCGCACATATTCGCGAGCGAATAGCCTCGCGGTAGTTGCTGGTGAGCACTGCCGGATGGGCCGCCGCACCGCGCTAACAAACGGAGGAGCGGCGAGTGAAGAGGTGGTTCCGGTATCTTGACTGGTCGCTCCGTGCCAAGATGGCCGCGCTGCTCGTCGTTGCGTCCGCGCTGCCCCTCGGCATCGAGGCGTATGTCGACCGGCGCGATGCCCAGCAGCGATTGCTGGCGAGCACCGCAGCGCTCCTGGCCGCACGTGGCGATCAACTTCGCGACGAGCTCGATGCGGTGCATCGCGGCTATCAGCGGTCGGTCGATCGGATTACGCGCTTTCCAGCTGTCATCGAGTACTGTAAAGCCGGTTCCAAGGCCGGCGACCGGCTCGCGACACAAGTGTCGGGCATTCTCGAAGCGTATCCCGCGAGTGATCCGAGCATTCGCGGCGCCGCGATCATCAACGCGTCGGGAATCATCATCAACGCAACGGAGCGGGCGCTCATCGGGAACGACCTCTCGCAGCGTGACGCACCGCGCCGGGCGCTCCGCGGAGTTGCCATCATTTCCGACCTGTACATCTCGGCACAGGACGCCGCGACCGTCGCCTATATCACACCCATATTCGGTGACGACCATACGCTCGTCGGCCTCGCGGCTTTGTGGGTGCGAGCGTCCGCGTTCTGGGACGCCGCGAAGCTGTCAAACGCGCTCGCCGGCCCCGGAAGCTTTGCCGTCCTGTTCGATCAGCGTGGAATTCGAATCGCCCACACGTACGACCAGGGCTTGGTGTTTCACCCTGCCGGCCAGCTGCCGCCCGCGCTGGTGGACTCGCTCGTCATAGCCCACCGGTTCGGGGAGAAGACGAAGGTACTCCTCAACGACGTGCGGCCATTCCCGGAACACTTCGAGCGCTCGATTTCGCTGGTGCCGGACGAAGGAATGTTCCGCGGCTTCGCGCCGGCAAGTCAGAGTTGGAGCTACGGCGTCGCGCGGCGGTTTGCGATGGTTCCGTGGACGGTGTTCTACATGATCCCGGAAGAATTCCTCACCGCGCAAATAGGCCAGATGACCCAGCAAAAGGAGCTCTTTGCTGTCGCCATCATCGTGCTGGCCCTCGCTGCCGGCGCCGTGTGCGCCGCGATCATCTTCAGTCCCGTTCGACGCCTGGCGATTGCAACCGAATCGCTCGCTGCGGGACAGCTGTCGACTCGCATCGGTAAGGGCCGCGCGGACGAACTCGGACAGCTGGGCACGAGCTTCGACGCGATGGCCGACCGGATCGAACAACAGGCAACCGCATTGCAGACGGAACGTGATGCGCTGGACTATCGCGTCAAGGAGCGCACCGTCGAGCTCGAGCGCACCGCCAGGGACCTGCAAGCGCAGTTGGGTCGGTTGAACCTGTTGCACCAGATTACCCGAGCCATCGGTGAACGACAGGACCTGAAGAGCATCTTCCAGGTGGTCGTTGGTACGCTCGAGGATCACCTCCCGGTGGATTTCAGTTGCGTGTTTCTCTTCGACAAAGCCAGCAACGTGCTGAACGTCGCCAGCGTCGGCGCGGGTAGCCACGCGCTTGCGGAGACGCTGGGCATAACGGAACGAGCGCCGGTGGCGATTGGTGAGAGTGCATTCGCGCAGTGTGTACGCGGCCAGCTCGTCTATGAGCCCGACGTCGCCGGCGTGCCCTTTCCATTTTGTCAGCAACTTGCAAAGGGCGGATTGCGCTCGCTGGTTGTCGCGCCATTGCAGGTTGAAGGGCAGGTGTTCGGCGTGCTGGTTGCCGCGCGCCGCAATGCCGACAGCTTTAGCAGCGGCGAGCGTGAGTTCCTGCGTCAGCTGAGCGAACACGTCGCGCTGGCGTCCCACCAGGCGGAACTTCAAGGCGCGCTCCAGCTGGCATACGACGACTTGAATCAGACGCAGCAGGTTGTGGTGCAACAGGAGCGACTGCGTGCGCTCGGACAGATGGCCAGCGGCATCGCGCACGACATCAACAACGCCATCTCGCCGGTTGCGCTGTACACTGAGCTCCTGCTCGAGACAGAACCGAGTCTAGGTCCAGTGTCTCGGAACTACCTGGAGACTATTGCCCGGTCAATCGACGATGTGGCCGCGACTGTCGCACGCATGCGCGAGTTCTATCGCCAGCGCGAGCCACAGTTGATGTCGACGCCAGTCGACCTGAACCAGCTGGCGCGGGAAGTCATCGACCTCACGCGCGCTCGGTGGAGCGACATGCCGCTGCGGCGTGGCATCGTCATCGAGATGCGACCGGAGCTTGCGCCAGATCTTCCACTGATCATGGGAGTGGAGAGTGAGATCCGTGAG
>JBDTMO010000268.1:0-7351 GCA_039934235.1 bacterium
AGCGCACGCTACGTGTCATTGCGATGTCTCCCGAGATTGCGGAGGATCGTGCGAGACGTTCTCGCACGCGTTGCCTCACGCACACAACTCAAGGACACACGAGCGTTGACGCACCCTACGGAATTGGAGAACGCGGTCACGCGCCGCAATTCACCATCCGCCTCCGTCTGGCAGCCACGGCGCCAACTGCTCACGCAACTGCTTGAGCGCGCGCCCCATCCGCGCCTCGACGCTCTTGACGGAAATACCAAGCAGCTCCGCTATTTCATTGTAGGTGAGGCCTCGCGTCCGATTCATCTCGAACACTTCGCGTTGCGGATCGGACAACGCGGCAATGGCCTGCGCCACCGCAACCGCCAACTCCCCCGCCACCGCATGCGAGTCCGCGGCGGGCGACGCGGACGGTCCACGCACATACACTTCGCCACGCTGCGCCGTCCGAGCCTGCCGCAGCCGGTTGAGCGCGCGATTCCGCGCCGCAGATTGAAGGTACGCGCGCACGGGACCAGTCAACGTGAGCGTCGCTCGACGTCGCCAGAGCTCGAGCATGACGTCCTGCGCAATTTCCTCACCCAATGCGCGTTCCCCAAGCAGACGCGTCGCGCTCACCACGAGTCCGGGATAGTGCTCCCGGAAAATCGTCGAGTAGGCGTCGTCGTTGCCTTCACGCAGTCGTGAAAGGAGTTCCGATTCGTCCACGTGGGATATATCGTTGGTCGACCGAGCTGCGCGGATGCATAATGTAATGCGCGGAGATGCAGGGAGTTCCTGCCGCAGCCCTTTCGAATTGCGAAGCGACTTCACGCTACGTGGGGTACTTCGCCACAACGGTGTCTCAGTACCATGACCGACCAGGACCGCCCCCAGATCAACCCGTCCACTCCCGACTGGGACACACTCGCGCGCTTCATTGCGGGCGAGTGCTCGTCCGACGAGCAGCGGGAACTCGAGGGGACGTTGGAGGCGGCTCCTGCGCAGGCGGCATTGCTGCGCGCGCTCGACGCGGCCGTCCGCGCACCAGACCCAGCACCTCCAACGTCAGCTGAGATCGAGCGCGCGCTGGCGAGCGTGCGCGCCCAGGCCGTCGACACCCCGCAGCCAGCACGATCGCCCCGCGTGTCCGTCTTCTCGCTCGACATGTATCGCGCGCGGTGGCGCGATGCGCGGCTTGCGGCGGCAGCGGCGGTGCTCGTGGTGGCCGGTGGAGGCCTCGTCTGGCGTTCGATGATTGCCAACCCGTCCGAGCGCATTCCGGCTGGCACCAAGACGCAGTACGCGACGGCCGTCGGCGTACTCGATTCGCTCCAGCTACCAGATGGGAGCAAGGTGCTCCTTGGCCCCGGAAGCGAGTTGGCGCTCTCGCCAGACTTCGGAGCGGTCACACGCGAACTCACGCTCAAGGGCGAAGCGCGTTTCGACGTCGTGCATAACGCAGCGCGTCAATTCATCGTGCACACTGCCGCGGCCTCGTTCCGCGATGTTGGCACGGTGTTTTCAGTGCACAGCGATGCGGCGGAAGGCGCGCGTATCGTGGTCAACTCGGGTGCAGTCGCAGTGGAAAATCGTCCAGGATCGGCGGAAGTCACACTTCAGGCGGGCGACCGCGCCGTTGTCGCACCCGACGGTGCCGTCCGCGTCGAGCGGAGCGCAGCCTCCGCGGATGATCTCGCTTGGACGAACGGACGCCTGGTCTTCCGCGACGCACCGGTTGCACAGGTTTCTGCCGACCTACGCCGGTGGTACGGCATCGAGCTTCGCGTCGATTCGTCACTCGCAACGCATCGCCTGAGGGCGGACTTCGACCGCAGTTTTGCGGCGACTGATGTTGGCCGAGTGGTCGCGGCGGCGCTCGGTGGCGCGCTGCGTCAGGAGAACGGCGTGCTTCACATCGTCCCACTATCAGCGGCGAAACCCGCGAAGTGATGGCCAGGCCGACGCGCCCTGGGTATCGTTTCAGATACCTGATGTGCAATGCCCTCTCGCTTCGGCGCGCGTGTCCCATTGTCGCGCTCATTTGTTTCCCATCCCTCGTGGCGCACGCCCAGCGCGCCTGCGAGGCTGCTGTCGTTTTGGCCCCCAGCGGTGGTTGGGAAGCGCCACTCGACACGCGCGTCACGTTGCATGCGCAGGACATCTCGCTCCGCGATGCGCTCGATCGCCTGACCGCCGTCTCGCGCGTCAAGCTGGCCTATTCGGCCGACTACCTCCCCGTCGACCGGCGCGTCTGCGTCGCGGCCGATCAGCAGCCACTCGGCGCAGTGCTCGGCACCGTGCTCCGCGGCGCCGCCGTTCAGGTTCTTGTTGTCGCGGGGCGCGTTGTACTCTCACCAGCCGCCGTAACCGCGACCGCCGCTCCGCTTGCCTTGCACAGCATGAGCGTGCTCGAGCGCGTGGTGGTCACCGGAAATGCAGTTGCCGCACCGCGCCGCCCGCTCGTCATCGGCATGGAGGTGATCGACGGCGACGAGCTGCGGCGTCAGGCAACGGGCTCGCTCGCGGAAATGCTCGATGCCGCCGTGCCGGGCATGTGGTCATGGACGCCGTCGCCATCCTCGCTCGTGTCGCAGTATGGCGGCATACGAGGCGCGAGTTCCTTCGGTTCTAGCTCGCCGAAGATCTACATCGATGGGGTCGAGGTCGCAAATCCGCTGATCGTTACCCAGCTCAATCCCGACGTCGTCGATCGCATCGAGGTCATTCGCGGACCACAGGGCTCCGCGTTGTATGGGTCGGACGCAATCAGCGGCGTCATCAACGTGCTCACACGCCACGATGGCGGGTCGATTGCCGCGCCACTCGTGCAGATGCGTAGCGTCGCCGGCGCCGCGAGCAGTGCGTACGCGCCGGGCCTTGTGCCCACGCACGAGCAACGCCTCACGTTGCGCGCCGGAACGAACGTGCGCTCCGCCGGGCTTGCCGTGACGTACGGTCAAACCGGAGCGCTCTTCCCCTCGTCTGAAAGCAGGCAAGTCGCGGCGACCGGAGACGCACGACTCGTCACCGCGAGCGAGACGCTCACGATGTCGGCACGCGTATTCGACAAGCGTGCTGGGACCGGACGCAATCCGCTCATTCCATTTCCCGCGGCGCCGGTCTACACCGACACGAATCACACGTCGATGTCGACCGGCCTCGCGCCATCGGCTGCGAGCAACACACAGTCCGTCCGCGAGTACACGCTTTCTACCAGCGCTGCCTTCGCAACCGAAGGCATGTGGACGCATACGCTGTTGGCTGGCATCGATGGCTATCACCTGAACAATGTCGCAGACGCGACCAACCCCGTTCCCTCTCCGGTCGACTCTGCGCTTCGGGCATCGCAGGGCAACGGAGATCGCGTGACGTTGCGCGAGAGCAGTGTCGCGCACTTCGGCGGAGACGGAGGGCCCCAGGGCACCCTTACACTCGGCGTCGAACAATCGGTGCTTCGCCAGGCCACGACCGTGACGTCGCAAGAGCAGGGACCTCCCGGCCAACGGTATTTCAGCGCCGTCAACAGGATCGAGGAGACCTGGAATCACAACACCGGTTTGCTATCGCAGGTGAACACCTCGTGGGACGACGCGGTATTCCTCACCGGCGGCCTGCGCGTCGAGCGCAACGATGCGTTTTCGGGACGCAATCGCTATCCGCTGCTGCCTATGATAGGCCTCGCTGTCGTTCGCGACCTCGGTGGCGCGGAGTTGAAGTGGCGCGCCGCGTATGGCAAGGGAATCCGTCCCCCGCAGACACCAGCACGCAGCTCATCATCCGGATATGCCGGTAATCTGGGTTATGCGGGCAATCCAGGCAGCGGTGGGCTGAACCTCTCTGTGTTGCCCGCCCTCGATCCCGAAGTGCAGTCTGGGTTCGAAGGTGGCGCGGAACTCTATTTCGGTCGCGCGCTCTCGGTGCAGCTCACGCGCTTCGATCAGCGCGTCACGGGCCTTATCCAGAACGTGTCCGTTGCAATCGACACGCTGGTGCACTTCGGATTTCCCGAGCGACGTGTGCGCTACCAGCTCCAGAATGTTGGCGAGATCACCAATACGGGTTGGGAACTCCAAGGCACGGCCTCGCACGGCCCACTGTCACTCACGACGGCAATGAGTTCGGTCGATAGTCGAGTTCGGACGCTGGCGGTCGGGTACCTGGGCGACCTTCGGCCCGGCGATCGCATGCTGGCTGTTCCAGCGCGCACTGGAAGTATGACGGCGACGTACTTCGGTGGCTCCTGGTTCGCGACACTTGGTGCCACGCGCGCGTGGGACTGGGTCAACTACGACCGGAAGAGTCTCGCGACGTGGTACTCCGCGGCGACACCTAACCCGCTACGCGAGCCTACCGGCGCGCGCCTCCGCATGTACTGGCAAAAGTATGATGGCGAGACGCATCTCCGTCTCACGACGTCTCGCGATCTGCATCGCGGCGTGTCATTGCTTGTCGTCGGCGAGAACTTGCTCGGCGGCCAGCTTGGCGAGCCGGACAACGTGACGATTCGTCCGGGCCGGACCATCACCGCTGGGTTGCGCGCGTCGTTCTAGCGAGGTGGTTGTCCCACACTCGCCCCCCGAACGCCCACTTCGATTGGCTGCGCGGCGCCACCGCCAACTGCGCGCCCGCTTTCGGACATCACGCGCGTCACGAAACGCTGTCCCTCACCAATTCGCTCTACTTCGATGGCGATCGAGTCCATCGATTGGTCGAGCCGGTTGAGCCTGTCCGCGAGTTCCTGCGGAAACGCCGTCACGGCTGCGGCGCCGCGCTTCCAGATTCTCCGCGCCAGCGCGATGGACAGGGGAAAGAACACGACGACGATGAACATGCCGGCCAGGACGAATACTTCTTCCGGCGGACCGTTGCGCGGCTCACGCGGCGGGGGGACCACGGCGCCAGGAACCGCCGCCGCCTGTGCGACACTCTGATCCGCCGCCGCAAGCTGCTTGTCGACATCGGCGATGCGCTTGTCAAGCTCGGCAACCCGTTGCTCGAGCCCGGCTTTTACAGACTTCTCCGTCGCGGGCTCCGAAACCTGCCTGGCGAGTTCGCGACGCTTCTCCTCGAGATTCTCGAGTTGGTTGGCGAGCTCTCTCCGCTGTTCGTTGAACGCCTTGTAGACGGCCTCTGGCGCGCTCGTACCAGGCTTGATGACAACTTGCGCCGGGGCGGGGGTCGTCGGAGCCTGTACGTCAGCTTGAGCGAGCATCGATATCGGGATGGAGGTACGCACGGAAAACCAGGCGCAGAGGCGTCTGTCGCAAACTACGGCCGGACGCCATCCCTCGTTTCACAATCTCCGCGCCGATGAAGCGCAGAGCGAATCGGAATAGCGACCACCGGGAGCGCGTCGTACGTTGTCGCCATGACCGGTTCATCACTCGCCGAACAACGATCAACGCCAGGGCTGTCAGCACGCGGAGTCACGTGCCGATATGGACAGCAGGTCGCTGTGCGCGACGTGTCGCTCGACGTCGCCGGCGGTGCAGCGGTTGCACTGGTGGGAGAGAGCGGCTCGGGAAAGACAACGCTCCTTCGCTGCTTCAATCGCATGGTGACGCCTGAGAGCGGCACAATTGCGTTCGGTGGCGCTGACATCAGCAACGAGCCCGTCGAGTCGCTGCGCCGCCGAGTCGGATATGTCCCGCAACATGGCGGGCTGCTGCCGCACTGGCGTGTGCTGAGAAACGTCGCGCTCGTGCCCACGCTCGTGGGCGCCGCCGCCCCGCACGATGCAGCCGTTACGGCCCTCGCGCTTGTGGGCCTGCCGGCCGAAAAATTCGGAAGCCGGTTTCCACACGAGCTCTCCGGAGGACAGCGGCAGCGCGTCGCCCTTGCTCGTGCCCTGGCCGCACGACCAGGCGTGATCCTCATGGACGAACCGTTCGGCGCGCTGGACGCCATTACGCGATCGGACGTTCAGGGCGCTTTTGCCTCGATGCGCGCCGAGCTGCGCGTCACGACGCTGTTCGTAACGCATGATCTCGCCGAAGCCGCGCGGCTTGCCGACGAAATCGTCGTGCTGCGAGAAGGACGCATC
This sequence comes from bacterium, assembly GCA_039934235.1. GTDB lineage: Bacteria > Gemmatimonadota > Gemmatimonadetes > Gemmatimonadales > Gemmatimonadaceae > AG11. Next base: position 6,017 of record JBDTMO010000268.1, read on the forward strand.
GAACAGCGCGGAACGCTTGTCGAGCTGCGAACGCAGCCGGCTACCGAGTACGTCGCGATGCTGTTGTCGCGAGCATCCGCTGCCATTGCAGCGCTGGTGCCCGCTTGAGTCTCCGTTCTTTCCGCCCGCTCGGCGTCGCCATTGCGCTCGCAACGCTGACGCCACCCATGGCGGCGCAGCCTCGACCGGCCGCCACGGCAAAGCCGGTCATCGTAGCCTCCAAGCCATTTGGCGAATCGTATCTGCTCTGCGAGTTGTTCGCGCAGTTGCTCGAATCCCGCGGCATGGCGGTAGATCGCCGGCCCGGATTGGGCGCCACCGAAATTGCCTTTACCGCACTGCGCAGCAACGCGATCGACGTCTATCCCGAATACACGGGCACGGGTCTCGTCGCCGTGCTTCACGACTCGCTAACGGATTCACTTGCCGCAGATGCGCGTCGCGTGTTCGCGCGCGTCTCGCTTCGGTTTGCCAACGAGTTCGGCGTGCGCTGGCTGCCTCCACTCGGCTTTCAGAACACGTATGCCATCGCCGTTACGCGCCAGACGGCGGAGCGCCTGCACCTTCGAACACTCACGGATCTCGCGCGCGAATCGAAGAATATCACAGCCGGGTTTACCGCGGACTTCATTGGACGTCCAGACGGACTCGCGGGATTGCACCGCGCGTACGGACTGGCCCCGAAGGCCGTTCGCCCGCTGTCACCGGCGGTGAAGTATCAGGCGCTTGCCAGCGGTGCCGTGGACGTCGTCGACGGGTACTCAACCGACGGTTTGCTCGCGCGGTACGATCTGGTGACGCTGGTTGACGACCGCCATTTCTTTCCACCGTACGAAGCCGCTGCACTCGTCGCTCCCGGTATCGCGCAGTCTCGGCCCGAGGTACTCGGCGTCCTGAGCCTGTTGAGCGGGCGTCTCGACGAATCCACCATGCGCTCGTTGAATCGTCGTGTCGAGGTAGACGGTGAGTCAATCGCTTTCGTCGCGTCGGATGAGTTGCACACCCTCGGTCTCGTCGGCACGCGCGTGGCATCAGCGCAGGACGGACGCGCTCCTGCCGACGCGCGAGGATCGTTCTACCAGTATCTCTGGGCCGAGCGGAGCTCACTCGTTGCTCTTACCATGCGGCATCTCGCGCTGGTCGTCGGCGCACTCGTCGCAGCGGTGCTGATCGCCGTACCGCTCGGGTTGGCGCTCGAACGTTCACGCCGGTTAGCCGAGCCGACCATCCGTGCACTGGGCGTCATTCAGACGGTGCCGAGCATCGCGCTGCTTGCGTTCATGATTCCCTTTCTCGGTGTTGGTGTTGCACCCGCGATGGTTGCGCTGTGGCTCT
>JBDTMO010000269.1:0-7330 GCA_039934235.1 bacterium
CCTATCTGTCCGAAGGCGTTTCAATCACCATGCGTGGACGCGCAACGCGCTCCGCCGCACTTGGTGAACGCATCACGGTGCGCATGGACAGTCAACGCAAGCTCGATGCGACGGTCGTCGCTGCGGGCCGCCTGCGGGTGAACTGAGATGACCTCCTTCACGCGCCGCGCCGTGCTCGTCGCCGCACTCCTCATGGTGCCCGCACTCGCAAGCGCGCAACCCGCGGCAACCGATACCACCACCCAACGCCCAACGCGCCACTCATGGACGAGTGATCGCCGAGAGTTTGCCGTTGGCGACATACTCACCGTACTCGTTGACGAATCGACGTTAGCGTCCGCCAGCAAGGGGCAGTCGGCAAGCGATGCGCAATCACGCGACCTTGGCCTCAGCGCACCAAGCGCATTGCCCGTGGACCTGTCGCTCGGCACCAATAAGGGATCGTCGTCGCGACAGAGCGGACAAGCCACACGCGACTTGCGCTTTCGCGGCGAGATGACCGTGCGCGTCACGAAGATCGAGGCGAACGGCGTACTCGAAGTGAAGGGCCTTCGCACCGTCGATGTCGACAAGAACAAGCAACAACTCTCGCTCACTGGTTTCGTCCGTCCGCAGGACGTTTCGCCAATAAACACCGTGGCGAGCGCCCGCATTGCAGACGCACAGGTGCTTTACACATTGAGCGGCGACCTCGGCGGCACGCGCGGCGGAATCATCGGCCGGCTCGTCTCGGTGTTCTGGCCATGAAGACCATCGCGCTCACAGCACTCATTGCAACACTGCTCGTCTCTGGCGCGTCGGCACACGCGCAGGACGTCCGCATTCGCGACCTCACCGTCGAGGATCGCGCTGTTCCTGTAAGACTCATGGGCTACGGCCTCGTCGTCGGTCTCGATAACACTGGCGATCGCGTAAGCGGTGGCCGCGCCGGCGGCATGACCGTCACCTCAGTCGTTAACTTGCTCCGTCGTTTCGATATCGAGGTGCCCGCCGACGTCGTGCGCATGCGCAACGTCGCCGCCGTGCTCGTGACGGCCGAGATCTCGCCGTACATGCGTGCCGGCGGAAAGTTCGAGATTCACGTGTCGTCTGTTGGCGATGCACGCTCGCTGCGCGGCGGCGTGCTGTGGATGACGCCACTCCTCGCTGATGTCGGCGGCAAGCCAGTCGCCTCCGCACAAGGGTCGGTACTCGTCAGCGAAACGCAGCAAACCAACGGCTACCGCTCGTCCAGTGCGGCCGAAAACTCCGCGCGCATCCCGGGTGGTGGTCTGCTCGAGGCCGACATGGCGCGCCCGACATTCGCCAGCACCAATCGGCTCGTCTTGCGCGAACCCGACGTCGGAACGGCTGTTCGCGTCGCGGCGGCAATCAACAAGGTCATGGGCGATTCGACCGCACGCGTCGAAGATCCAGGATCCGTGGCGCTTGTCTTCAAGGCCGACGAGAAGCGCGACCGGGCAACACTGCTGTCGCTCATTCGTGATGTGCTCGTACGTCCAGACATTCCATCGCGCCTCGTAATCGATGCGCGCGACGGCAGCGTCGTTGCGGGCGGCGACATCACCGTCACTGACGCATCTGTAAGCCATGGCGGTGTCACGCTCGCTGTTGGCGCAGCCGCCGCTGGAGATTCCACCGCCGCGCGCGACACCAGCGCTGCGGCCGCTCGAGTGCCAGGCGCGCTGAGGGTCGCCAGCGGAACTCCCGTGAGCCGCATCGTCTCCGCACTGCACGCCATGCAAACTCCCCCCGCAGAAATTGCGGCAATTCTCGAAGCCTTGCACACCGTCGGCGCACTCGCCGCGGAGGTGATCGTCCGATGAGTATCAGCGGACCGCACAGTACCACGCATGCCATTGGCCGAGTGGCGAAGCCTGCCGCGTCTGCAACGCAGGTGGAAAAGTTGCGGGCAACCGCGCAGCAACTGCAAAGCGTGTTCGTCGAGCAATTGTTCAAGGCCATGCGCAGCACCGTGCCGGACGACGGCGTGTTCTCGGGCGGCCAGGGCGAAGAAATGTTTCGTGGATTGATGGACCAGCACGTATCCGAACTCGTTCCGTCTCGTTGGACCGGCGACCACTCGCTCGGTGAAATCATGGTGCGACAGCTGTCGCAGGCATTACCAGGCACGCCGGCAAGTCCGGCGTCGGTCCAGGAGAAGTAATGACGTCCAAGCCATTCAACATCGTCTCGGCGCTTGTCCCCGCGGGACAGCTCTCCGTCGAAGTCCTCGGCGATTCATTGTCGTCCGAAACGAAATTGATCGAAGAGCTCACGGCCATCATGCGTCGTCAGCGAGCCGCGGTCGCCATCGACGACCTGCAGGGCGTGGACGACACCGTCTTTGCCACGCACCGCGTGCTCATCACGCTCAGCGAAGCACGGCGTCGGCGTCACGCCATCAACCGCATGCTCGGTGAGCGCGAAGACATTTCCGTCAATGCGCTCGAGGACATGCTGGGCCCTCGCATGACTGAACGACTCATTGCGCTGCGCGATGGACTCCAGGACGCGGCTCGCACGCTGTCGCGCGAGGTCGCCACCAATCGCCAGTTGTTGCGTCAGGCGCTGGCCAACAGCGACGCGCATGTGCGCACGCTCACAGGCGCGCCCGGTAACGCGACGTACGCTACACCGATGCCATCGACCGAACGCACGATCGAAGGCGTCCTCCTCAACCGGCGAGCGTAAGATCATGGGCGGTCTCGGGAGCATCCTCAACAGCGCACGCTCGGCAATGCAGGCCACGCAAGTGGCCATGCAGACCACGTCTCAGAACATCGCGAACGCCGGTGTCGAGGGATACACGGTGCAGAACGTTCGCGTCGCTGCGCAGGTGCCTCTGCGAACGCCGTACGGAAATCTCGGCACTGGTGTGGTGGTACAGAGCGTTACCCAGTCGCGCGACGCGCTGCTCGACATGCAGTTTCGCACCGCCACCGGCGCCGCGGCCAACCAGAGCCGCACCAGTGACACCCTCGGCCGCATCGAAGCCGTGCTCGGTGAGCCATCGACGACGGGACTCGCCAACTCCATCGACGCATTCTGGAATTCATGGAGCGATCTCGCGAACGATCCCACGAGCCTCTCGGCACGTGGCGTTGTCCGTCAGCGCGGCTCTGAAGTCTCCGGCTTGCTGAACAACTTCGCACGCCAGCTCGACGGCATCGACCGCGACGCGCGAACGACGTTGACATCGGACGTTGGCCGCATCAACGAGCTCTCGAAACAGATTGCCGACCTCGCGCCGGCCATCGTCGGCGCAGAAGCCGGCGGCCAGACGGCCAACGATCTACGCGACACACGCAATCGCCTGCTCGATCAGGTGGCCACGCTCATCGACACGCGCGTCATCGACCGGCCAGACGGCAGCGTTGGCGTGTACCTCGGTGGCCGCATGTTGGTTGACGGGCCGAGCGCGCATCAACTCACGATCAATGGCGGACAGCCATTGTCGGTTTCGTTCGCAGGCGAAGCAGACGGCCTGCGCGACATCGGTGGCAGCATCGGCGCAAGCATCACGGACATCAACCAGCGCATACCCGCCGTCATGACCGACCTGGATACGCTCGCCGGAACATTGGTGCGCGAAACCAACACGGTGCACGCTGCGGGAACCGTCTTTACAGGTTCGCCCGCTGTGGCCAGCGCCGCTGGAAATTTCTTCAACCAGACTGCGCTCGTTACAGGTGCGGCAGATCCCTACCAGACCGCGCGCGGCATTAGCCTGTCGGCCTCACTCAGCAACATTGCCAACATCGCCGCTGCCGGCGCCGGTGCCGCCGGACCCGGCAACAACGGCGTCGCCGCGCAGCTCGCGGCGCTTCGCGATAAGGCGGTCACGTTCTCGACGGCGGCCGGTGGCACCATCGACGGCACCATTGGCGGATTCTATCGCTATACTGTTTCGAGCGTCGCCCTCAGCCTGAGCCAATCGTCCGGTCAGGTCGAGGCACAGGACGCACTGGCGAGCCAGGCCGATACCCGCCGCCAGTCAGTGAGCGGAGTGTCCACGGACGACGAGCTAGTGAACATGATCAAGCAGCAACAGGCATACGCAGCCGCCGCCAAGTTGATCAAGGTCGTCGACGAGATGGCCCAGACACTCCTGGATCTCGGGCGCTAGGCTCGTGCTGATCCTCAGCCGGAAGCCGGGCGACTCGATCATCATCGAAGGCGGCATCCGCATCGTCGTCCTCGCCTGCGACCGCAAGACCGTGCGCCTCGGCATCGAGGCGCCGCCCTCGGTCACCATCCTCCGCGGCGAAATTGTCGTCGCCATTGCAGAGGAAAACCAGCGCGCGGCCGCGACCTCAGACGCGAGCCAGTGGCTCTCCAGCCTCGCCGCACCCGCAGACGAGCCCTCTCACGAGCCGGACGAGTAACAACCTCACAATTGCTCCTCCAGTAGCAGGGTCTGCCGGACGATACTCGTCTATGTAGGCCATTAAATGGATCGCTCAGCCGGTCCGGGAGGAAGTTGCAGTCGTGCTGGTAATTCTTGGGCTCGTCGTCGTCATGGGCAGCATCTTGTTCGGATACACTATGCATCACGGCCAGATCATCGTGCTGCTGCAGTGGTCCGAATTCATCATCATCGGCGGCGCCGGTATTGGCGCGTTCCTGATGGCCAACCCAATGGCGGTCGTAAAGGGAAGCTTCAAGATGAGCCTTGGGCTCCTCAAGCCGAATCCCTACACCGAAAAGGCATACTCCGAACTGCTTCAGCTCCTCTACGAAGTGTTCCAGACAGCACGCAAGGATGGACTCGTCGGCCTCGAATCGCACATCGAGGATCCGGAAAAGAGCGCACTGTTCAAGAAGTACCCGCACTTCAACAAGTCGCATCACGCCGTGAGCTTCCTGGCGGATACGCTCAAGGTGCTGCTCACCGGTGCCGTGGAAGACCATCATCTCAGCGAGATCCTCGAGCTGGATCTCGAAAAGCAGCACGAAGAGGCAATGGCCATCCCGCTCGCCGTCAACAAGGTCGGCGACGCCATGCCTGGATTCGGCATCGTCGCCGCAGTGCTCGGCGTCATCATCACCATGGGCTCCATCGGCGGCACCGCGACGGAAATCGGTGAGAAAGTCGCGGCGGCACTCGTCGGCACCTTCCTCGGCATCTTGCTGTCATACGGCGTCATCGGACCGCTCGCGAGCGCCATCGAAGCGCGCATCAAGGCCGAGAACGACTACATGTGCTGCATCAAGACGGCCCTGCTCAGCTTTGCGCGCGGCGACGCGCCAATGACCTGCGTGGAGTTTGCCCGCCGCAACATCGAGCCCGTCGAGCGGCCATCGTTCGCCCAGCTCGAGTCCCTCACGCGGCGCAAGGCGGCCTGACGTGTCAAAGTCCGGCGCCAAGATCATCATCATCAAGAAGCGCAAGAAGCATCATGCACCCCATCACGGCGGCTCGTGGAAGGTGGCGTATGCCGACTTCGTCACAGCGATGATGGCGTTCTTCATGGTCATGTGGATCCTCGGCATGGACGAGAACCTGAAGAAATCCGTCGAGGGATATTTCTCCAACCCGATCGGGTACAAGAAGGGCTACTCCGCTGGCGCCAGTCCGGTATCCGTTGGCACGTCGCCCAGCAGTGTGCAGACGACGTCAATCCGCCTGGTGAGCCGCGTGCAGCAACAGCGCGAGTTCGACAAGACCGGCGCGAACATCAAGTCGAAGCTCACAGAGGCCGGGCTGTCCACGATCGCCGCGAATATCCAGATCATTACCACGAAGACCGGGCTGCGTATCGAACTCGCCGAAGGCGCCGAAGGCGAGACGTTTTTTCCGGTTGCATCTGCTACTATGAAGCCATTGATGCGCCAGTTACTGGGCATCATCGCCGAAGAGCTGCGTGTACTGAACAACGGCATCATCATCGAAGGGCACACGGACAGCCGCCCGTATCTCGGAACGTATTCCAACTGGGAGCTGTCTGCCGAGCGTGCGAATGCTGCGCGGCGGGTGCTGGAGGCGAATGGTGTGGTGCCGCAACGGGTGCGCGAGGTGCGCGGCCTGGCCGATCGCGAACCGCGCATCGACGCCGACGCGAACGATGCCCGCAACCGTCGCATCACGATCTTTCTTCCGTTCAACGAGCTGCCAATCCCGGCACCGTCGCTCGAGGTGCCACTGTCACTGCCTTCGGCACCTCGGGCCAAGGGTACCTGACCGCTGATGAAGCGTTGAAAAACATTCAGCTGGATGTGGCTCATCCGGCCGACGCGGAGTCCCTGCCACCAAGGGTGTTTTGGCGCTACCGTGTCCACTACCGAACGGATGCGTGAGCGAGCATCCTTGGTCGCGCCTTACGGTCGCATGTCCTACGACCTTACTCGGCGCCTCTCTCCCCGTCGAAATTGAGAATGCCTGCTCCCACCGTTTTGGCCTTGCTGCTCGTGCTCGCTGCTCCCCCTGACACCACCCCGGTGATCGCGAGCGACAGCGTCGTCGGGCCGGTCATGGCTTCGTTGGCGACCGGGTTGCTCGCGCCGGACGACACCGTGCGGCGCCCTCGCAAGTCGATCGAAGTGAGCGAATGGTACGAGCGCCGGCTCCGCCTGCACCGGTACACCGCATATTCGATTATCCCGCTGTTCGCCATGCAGGCGGTAGCCGGCAACCAGATCTTCCCCGATCCGCAGCACGCGCCGGATTGGGCCAAGACTACCCATCGAGTTGGGGCGACGTCATTGGCGGGAGCGTTCACCGTCAACACCGTGACCGGCCTTTGGAATCTCTGGGACTCGCGACACGCACCGGGCGCCACCCGCCGCACGGTGCACGCGCTGTTCATGCTCGCGTCGGACGCCGGATTTACCTACGCGGGGGCCCGGCTGTCTGAACAGGCGGAGACGAGCGTCGACAAACGGCGCGAGCACCGGAAATGGGCGTACGGCTCGATGGCCACGGCGTTGACCGGCGCGGGCGTTATGGTCTTTTGGAAGGAGAAGTAGCGCAATGATGATGGCACCTGCAGAAGCGGAAGGCCTTGCAGCCACAATTGCAAAACTGGCCGATCCGTGGGCAAAGCTTTACTCCCACTCCAAGGCTGTGTCGGCCGGAGTCACCTTTCTTCACCTCGCTCCGCTCGTCTTTGCGGCCGGCGCGGCATTTACCGCAGACCGGGAAACGCTCCGTGCGGCCAAGCTGGGCGCCGCGGAGCGAGTGAAGCAGCTTCAGACAATTGCCGCTGCGCATCGAATTGTCCTCGCCGGCCTCGCGCTCTCGCTTGTGAGCGGTGTCCTGATGTTTCTCTCGGACGTCGAGACCTTTTGGAGTTCGGTCTACTTCTACATCAAGCTGGGGCTGGTTGCC
>JBDTMO010000270.1:0-7316 GCA_039934235.1 bacterium
CACGCCAACCACAGCAACGACCCCAACGCGGATTTACGCGGATGTGGCGGATGCCCACGGATTGCTCCTTGGTAGGCACGGATTCAGGGTGCGCCCCGAACGGAGGAGTTACGCACCACCCCTCGCTTGTTACCAGCGATCCGTCCTGAACGGCGCCGCCGGCAATTGCTCCTTGTTGTACAGGTTGGCCGCATCGGGATTGTTCGCCCACGCGTACCGCACCGCGACCGGTGACCGCACGTCGTCACTCCAAACTTCCACCTGATTGCCGACGATTCGCGCCTTCGCCCAATACCATCGCCTGTCTGCTCCAGCAATCGCGAACCCGCCAACAGTACCATCCGCAGCTCGGCAGACCAATCCGCCGCCTACGTCGTTGAACATCACGCGCACGCGACCATGCTGCACCGTGTGCGAGCGATACCTCGGCCCCGAGGCAAGCACGTGTTCCCCATACACCACCTTGCGCGCGACCAGTGAGAGCCGAGTGCCAACGTCCTGCTTGTTCTTGGGATGAATGTCGCCGGCTTCGCCGACGTCGATGGTGACGACCTGACCTGTGTGAGGAATTGAAAGTGCGGATTCCATGGATTCACGCTGAAGCGCCCATCCGGCCGACGCCGGTGGAGTTGTGTCGCGCGCTCCATAGTTGGGGAGCTGTATCCACAGGAAGGGAAACGCCTCTCCGTGCATGCCCCACTCCGTGCGCCAACTGGAAATCAACGTCGCGAACAAGGGCCGATACGCGCGCGCCTGCTCGTCGTTGTTGGCGTTTGACTCGCCCTGATACCACAAGACTCCCTTGATGGCAAAGGGAAGCAACGGATGAACCATCTTGTTGTAGAGGACAGCCGGCACCTTGTTGATTTGCTGGCCGTCCGGCTTGAATGACACTTCGCTCATCCTGAACTTCCACAGCGAATCGAGGCGCAGTGATGCGCCACCTCGCATCAGCGCCACTTGGCCATTGATGCCACCACCGCCGCCGCCGTCAGCAACGCGAACGACGATCACGTTCGCGCCGGTGCGGAGTGCGCTCGCCGGAATCGCGTAGCGTCGCGGGACGTTGTAGCCCTGTGTACGTCCGATCTCGACGCCATTCACCCACGTGATGTCGTCGTCGTCGATGGCCTGCATGGTGAGCGTCGTGTTTGCGCGATCATCAGCGTCGCCAAGCGTAAACGACGTGCGATACCACGCGATGCCATCAGTGCCGGGGTATCCGTGGTCTTCCCAATAAGCGGGCACCGGAATCCTGTCCCAGCCACTGTCGTCGAGCGACGGATCGGCCCAGAGCGCGTGACCATTGTCCATGCCGGCATCGTGCGTTGGCAACGTGCCAAGTTTCGCGCTTAGAGCGGCACGCAGCGAATCCGTTCGTGCCTCCTGCGCGCGCATCATCACCGTCCAGGTGCTGTCGCTGAAGCCCTGTGCGGATTTGCTGATCCACGTCTCGATGTTGCTGCCGCCCCACGTCGTATTCACGATGCCGATGGGGATCTTTTGCGTCTTACGCAGATCGCGAGCAAAGAAGTAGGCGACGGCGGAAAATGCCGCCGCATGCTGTGGGTCGGCAGGTGCCCATGAACCGCCGGCGAGGTCGGCCTCCGGTGCGTTAGCCCACGACGTCGGCACCTTGAATTGGCGAATGAGTGAATCGTGGGCCGACGCGATTTCGTTCGCGGCGTTGTTTCCCGAACTGACGGTAAACTCCATGTTCGACTGTCCGGACGCGATCCACACGTCGCCGATCAGGATGTCGTGCAGCGTGCGTTGTCCGCCGCATCCAGAGACTTCCATGAGGTACGGGCCGCCGGCGTGCTCGCGCGGGAGTGCCACCTTCCACAGTCCGGAATGATCCGATGTGGTGCGTGCGGTGTGACCGTGCAGGGTGACGCTGACCGCTTGCGAGGGTGCGCACCAGCCCCACACGGGGATGGGGCGGTCGCGCTGGAGGACGACTCCGTCTCCGAAGATTTGCGCGAGGCGGAGCGTGTCGGCTGCTCCGGGTCGTTCGCTGTTGCGCGCGGTGGTGTGCGTGACGCGCGGGCTATTGATCGCCAGCGTTAGGCCGAGGAACGTCGCGATTACGTGTGCGCGCATGTGGAGTGGGGTAGGGATCGTGCGTTTCCTATAATGTTCCTTTGCCGAACAAATAAACGATATTCGGAGGCGCGAAAGCAAGGTCCAAGGGTGACGCAACCGGGCTAGCGGTGGTCAGACGGTGGGAGCGGCATCGTACGAATCTGTATGGTATGGCGTGGTATGTCGTAATAATTCTCTTGACAGACAAAAGCCGCGTTATAGTTTCGTGGCTCTATTGTCACCTTACGACATGTTGATCCAGCGCCGCCTGGGCGCATGCGTCGCAGGCGCTCGCACGGGCGTGGCTGTCGGCCAAGATCGTTGGGCAAAGTTGCGTCCACTTTTTGTTTCACGACTTTGTTAGTCAGGGTAACAAAATAATTCGCCAACTGTTGGGCTCATGTACTTCACGCCATCCTGAGGAAAGACTGATGGGACGCTGGAGAATGCTTGCTGTCCTCGCGCTGTTTGGCGCCGCCCCACTGGCGCACGCGCAAGGTACCGGGCGCATCGTCGGACGCGTGACCACGGCGGAGGGCGATCGACCACTCGTCGCTGCCACCGTCGTCATCGTTGGGACGACGCGCGGCGCCATCACCGATTCGTCTGGCCGCTTTACGCTCGCGGACGTGCCGTCCGGCACGCGCCGAGTGCAGGCACGTCGCATCGGGTACGTGTCTGCAACGCTACCCGTGACCGTCTCGTCGGGCCAGGTCACCTTGAACTTCTCACTGACCGCCTCCCCGATTCAACTCGAGGAAGTGCGAACGGTCGGATTCGGCACGCAAGAGGCGCGCAAAGTCACTGGCGCCGTCGCGACCGTATCGGCCGAGAAGCTCAAGGATGTTCCGACGAGCGATCCGATGAAGTCGATGCAGGGACGCGTCCCGGGCGTCGAAATCGTCGCCAACAACAATGAGCCTGGCACGTCGATGCAGGTGCGCATCCGCGGCGTCCGCTCGCTCACTGCGAGCAACGAACCGCTATACGTCGTCGACGGTATCCCGATCTCCGGTGGCATCCAGGATTTCAATCCGCAAGTCATCGAAACGATCGACGTGCTCAAGGACGCATCGGCGACTGCCATCTATGGAAGTCGCGGCGCGAACGGCGTGATCCTCGTCACGACCAAGAAGGGCATTCAAGACGGCAAGATGCACTCGCAATACTCGGCGGATTCATATTACGGCCGGCAGGACCCCGTGAAGCTGATGCCCATGATGAACATGGCGCAGTACACCAAGTTGCTGCAGGACGGCGCCGCGTATGCCAATGGCGCGATGAACGGCGACACGAGCCTCGCCAAGGTGCTCGCCGGCCAGTCGTTCGTGAACGGCGTTCCAAAGCGTCTCTATGCCTTCAAGAACGGCATCGAAACGGATTGGCTGCGCACCGTGCTCCAGAACACTGACCAGCGCAGTTTCCAGGGCGGCGTCGTGGGCTCCAGCGCCGACACGCGCTACAACGTCTCGGGAAACTACTTCGATCAGGGCGGACTCATTCCTGGTCAGGGCTACCACCGCGGCGCGGCATTCTCGTCCGTCGATCACTCGGCCGGCCGACTGCGCGTTGGCATTAGCGCGAACACCGCGCGCGTCAATCAGGACATCGGCGAAGGCGGCGGCGCATTCGGCTATACCGCGGCCATGCAGCCATACGGATCGCCATTCAACTTCACGAATCCCGACTCCACGGGATTGTATGATCCGCGGCCGGACGACGATCAGCTCAACATCAATCCGTTGCTCGAGAATCGCAGCTTCGTCCGTCAGCGCACCACCAACAGGATTTTCGGATCGGCCTTTGCCGAGTTGCAGTTGTTGGAAGGGTTGTCGTATCGGATGAACTTTGGTCCGGATATCACGAACGTATCCGAGGGTTGCTACAACGACCCGTGGACGCATGGTCCCTGTGCGAATCCTGGTGCGAACAGCCAGAACCAGGGCGCCCCGCCGCAAGCGTTCCAGCGGAACAGCTACGACTTCGCCTACACGCTCGACAATCTGCTTCAGTTCAACCGTGACCTCGGCTCGAAGCAGCATGTCGAGTTGACGGGGCTGTACAGCATCCAGCACGACCGCGCCAATCGCGATTCGATCTACGCCTCGAACCTGCCGTACAACACCCAGCTGTGGTACGACCTCGGATCCGGAACAGCCGGGCAGCAGTTGAGCAACGTGTCCGAGTGGGGGCTGCGCTCGTTCATGGGTCGCGTCAACTACACGCTGCTGGATCGCTACACGATCTCTGCCACCGGACGAAGCGACGGATCGAGCCGGCTTGCGCCGGGACACAAGTGGGCCTTCTTCCCATCAGTGGGCCTCGCGTGGCAGATCAGCGACGAATCGTTCATGAAGCGATTCAGCTCGCTGAGTTCATTGAAGCTTCGTGGCAGCTATGGAACGACCGGCAACACGTCGATCAATCCGTACGCGACGCAGGGTTTGCTTACGCCACGCATCTATACGTTCGGCGCTACGTCGGTGCGCGGTTATCGACCGGGAAGCATTGCCAATCCGGATCTGTCGTGGGAGAAGACGGACCAGACGGACATCGGCCTCGAGTTCGCGCTATACGACAATCGCATCTCCGGCACGATCGACGGCTATCGCGCGGATACGCACGACCTGCTCCTGCAACAGGCAATCCCGGCGAGCTCCGGCTTTACGTCGACGTTACAGAATGTTGGGTCGACACGGAATTCGGGCATCGAGATCGGTCTTTCCACCGTGAACCTCGAGAACTATCACGGCTTTACGTGGAGCACCGACATCAACTGGACGCATCAGAAGAACGAGATCCTGTCGCTGCAGAGCGGAACCCAATCGAACGTGGCGAACGTGTGGTTCGTCGGATCACCGATCAACCTGAATGACGGCCAACACGCCGTGTTCTACGACTACAAGTCGCAGGGCGTGTGGCAGTTCGCCGATACCGCCACGATGCGGCAGTTCAATTCGACCGGCTCGACGTTCAAGGTCGGCCAGCCGCGCGTCGCGGACATCAATGGCGACGGCAAGATCGACGTGAACGACCGTAGCATCATCGGCACCCAGTACCCCGATTGGACAGGCAGCTTGTCGAATCGCATCACGCGCGGCGGCTGGGACTTGTCGGCACTGATCACCGCGAAGTGGCACTACACGTTCATAGACGGAACGCCGCGTGGCATGAATGGTCGCAACGGCAATATCGTGATGGACTACTGGACGCCCACCAACCCGACTAACGCCAACGCTGCGCCGCAGATTCCGAATTCGGGCGGGTCGTACCAGTACATGAACACGCTGCTGTACCGCGATGGCTCGCACTGGCGTATTCGCAACGTCACGCTCGGGTATCAAACGGGCAGCCGCCTCGCCAGCCACATCGGCGCCAGCAGCATTCGCCTCTATACCACGGCGCAGGATCCCTACATCCACTCGGACTATCCTGGAAATGATCCAGAGGTCGGAGGGTCCGCACCGACTGTGCGCACGCTGCTGTTCGGCACCAACATCATCTGGTAGCCCAGCCCACCTTCCCTCAGGAATGAGAGACACCTAATGAAGCGCATAACCTTCGCTGTGCTGGGCGCGGCCTCCATTGCTGGTTTTGTGGGGTGCGTCAGCATCGATGAAAAGCTGATCACTGGCGTCAGCAGCCAGTACTATTCCACGCCGGATGGCCTCAACTCGGCGCTGATTTCCAGCTACGCACAGTTGCGGGGCTACTTTGGAAAGGAGCAGGAATTATCACTCACCCAGGTGGGCACGGACACCTGGCAGGCGGGCGACCAGCTTGGGTCCAACAACATCAATTTCGACGCGTACAACGGGCAGTTGAACAGTCAGGCTGGGGAACTTCAGAACACGTGGAACCCCGCCTATGTGATGATCAACACGCTCAATGCCGCGCTCGATCGCGGGCCGGGCACCGTTGGCATTCCGACGGCGACGAAGAACACGCTCCTGGGCGAAGCGCACTTTCTTCGCGCGATGGAGTACTTCACGCTGGTGACGACGTTTGGTGACGTCACGCTTTCGCTCCATGAGAATCAGGGTGTCGTGCTCGAGGCGACACGGCAGCCAGCGGCCGATGTGTACAAGGCCATTCTCGCGGATCTCGATAGCGCGATCACGTTGCTTCCCGCGACCCAGGCTGATTACGGCCGCGCGACCAAGGGTGCCGCACAGACGTTGCGCTCCAAGGTGTACCTCACGCGTGCGTACCAGTCGTACGGCGGCGGGCAAGCGGACTTCAGTGCAGCGCTTGCTGATGCAAAGGCGGTCATTGCATCGGGGACATACGCGCTCGAGCCGGTCTTCGCGGATCTGTGGTGCGTCGCTCGTGCAGGCGACCCGGGCCGCGGCGGGTATTGCGACAACACGGGCTACGTGCAGAACCGCAAGGAGTTCATCTTCACCGTGCAGTTCTCGTATACGCAACAGAACAATGACGTCGATGGAACGCCGCAGTACAACTACCTGCACCTTGTTTACGGGAGCCAGTACGACAACGCCAGCACTGGCGTCGGCATCGCGCGTGACCTGAACGACGGCCGTCCGTTCCGTCGCCTCAAGCCAACGCAGTATGAGTTGTCACTGTGGGGCCAGCGCTACGCGGGCACGCCGGGCGCCAGCGAGATTCTCGACACGCGCTTCGATGGTTCGTTCCAGACTGTCTGGTATGCAACCGCTGGCGGCCAGCGGAACCCGGTTGGCGTATGTCCGACCACGCAACTGCCGGCAAACACTTCGCCGCAATTCGTGGCCTGCACGAGCAACGCTGTGGTGAACGTTGGCGACACAACGATCATGTACGCCACGTTCCCGGTCGACTCCGTGAAGCGCAGGGCGAGCAAGTACACCATCCGCAGCACCTGCCCGGCAGGACTGGCCGACCCGTCGGTGTATTGCGGCGACAACTTCGGTGAAAACAACGGTTACATCGGGTGGGATCGTTATCCGGTGCTGAAGAAGTTCCAGGACAATCTTCGCACGGGCGGGTTCAACGATCAGAACGGTGGCAAGGTGTTCGTCGTGACCCGTCTTGGCGAGGTGTACCTGATCGCTGCCGAAGCAGATGTCGGTCTTGGCAACAGCGCAGAAGCCGCATCAATGATCAATGTCCTCCGTACACGTGCGGCGAGCCCGACGCACAAGACGGATCCGGCGTTCCAGGTGACTGCCGCGCAGATGAACCTCGACTTCATCATGGACGAGCGGGAACGCGAGCTCGCCGGCGAAATG
>JBDTMO010000271.1:0-7309 GCA_039934235.1 bacterium
GTACCGACGGCACTCAGGTACGCATGCCAGGCGCGACCAGCAGGTAACTTCGCACCGACGGCGTCCGCGAGCGCAGCGCAATGCGCGTCGGCGCCGGCGAGTCCGCCGAGATTCGCGCCGTTCCCCTTGCCGACGCTTGTGATGAAGAAGGTCATGGGAGCGGGCGGTCCCGCGGGCGCGGGGTTCTGCGCGTCCACACGTGACGCTACGAGCGAGACGGCGGCAAGGCCAGCGAAAACCAGGAGAGGGGCACGCATGGACGACTCCGTGGACGAGGGTGTGCGAGAACAAGTCACATCGCGATAGTGTACCGCGCCGCGACGGTTCTTTCCAGCACGGCGCCGGTGGGATGAGCGCTCCATGTTGAGGACCCGAGCTCAGGATTGCCGTAGTCGCCTTCTGAGTCCGGCCAACCCGCATGGGCCTGGTTGGCGGAGAACTATCTCGATCAGGCACGTCTCCTGCCTTGTTGACGCGGCCTAACCAGCGAGAGTGACCATATGACCGAAGAACGCAGTGGGTACAAGCACGACGCGAGCGACAGGAAGCTCGACAAGTCCGCCGAAGCAGCCTCCGACGCTGCGACCGAGCACGCGAATCATGCCCGCGCAGGACATGATCCCGATGTCGCCAAGCATGACGACGCCGGAAAGGATCGTCTGTTCGAGGGCCGGCAGCAGCATGACGAAGCGGAGAAGAACAGCGAGAAAACGCGTCTCGCGCGCGACATCGACCATCACGATCACGATCACGATGTCGACGACACCGCCGCGGACGCTGGCTCGAGTGCGAGCGCAAAGCGGAAGAGCTGACGGCTATTCGCGACCGACGCCGGGGACGTGATGCAGCGGCTTCCCCGCGCTCTCCTGGTCATTGCGATCGCGCTGTGTGCCATCGTCGCTCTTCGTGTCGCTGCTCCAGCCATACGATGGCCGTGGGCTGCGTCACCACCACGTGTGACGCACGACGTGGTGCTCACGCGCATACAAAACGTGGCGAAGCTCGTGTCGACGGAGTTGACACTGCGCGATGTCGTGACGTTCGAGCAGAGCCGCTTTGGCCTGCAACGCAAGGCGCTTCTCGTCGTGACCGGCAAGGTCCTCGCGGGCATCGACTTGAAGAAGGAAGTCACGGTCCACATCGACGATAGCGCAAAACGAATCACGATCGAACTGCCTCGCGCCGAGATCCTCGCGATCGAGGTATTGAATACCCGTACGTACGACGAGACGTCCGCGCTCTTCTATCGCTTCCAGCCCGAAGACCGCGACCGCATTCAGGCGCAGACGCGCGCGCAGCTCCGGGAAGCGGGCGAACAGTCCGGCCTCCTGCCCCAGGCGGATCGCAGCGCCCGTCAGTTACTCGAATCGCTGTTCGCGCAGGACGGATATTCCGTCGTCGTGACGACGCGCACCGATCTCGTGCCAGCTCCACAAGTGCGGCAGTGATTGCATCACGCGGATGCGAACGTCGGTACGCCGGCACTCGCACCGCGATTGATGATCGACTTGCCGAGCGAGTGAAGAGTACGTGGCACGCGCGACGCGCCGCGACGAGGAACGGCTGAGCGCAGGCGTGCGCGTCCACGAATACGCGCGGGTCATGATGCACGCGAAGACGATCACCAATAATGGATTGTCGATCGAACTGTCGTTTCCGTTTCCGCCGGCCGCCGCTGTCGAACTGTTTTCCAAGAATTATGGTCCTACGGTGGCGACGCTGAAGGTGCTCGATCCCTCGCGCGCGAGCCAGCTGCGTGTAGCGCTGGTGCAGTTGTTCCAGCAGCACAACGTCGCGACCGATGGAACGACGACCATTGTCGGTGAATACCTCGACGTCCAGGCGATCGTTGCCTGCCGGTGAAAATTGCCGACGACGAAACCGCCGTGCAGCTGACGGCAAGCACGAGTCAGTTTTTCTCCATGCTCCACGACGTCAGCGCACCACCGCTGTCCGGGGCGTTTCGCGATCTCGTGGGCGGAACGCCAGCGAAAGTTCGCGCTGCCGACAAGTTGATCAGCACGGATCCGCTGCTGGGAAAGATCCCTCGGGAGGTGACCGCCACTTCGGTCGGTTGCTCTCCCCGGCCACGCGTGCCACCTTGCCCACATGGAATGGGACCGCTGGCCCCGCGAACGGCTGCTCGACCTGCGCATCCGCGACCTCGGCCTTCGGCTCGACGGTACGTGGGTGGAGTCGTGCATCGCCGAACTCTACAGCGAGCTCGGCAAGCGCAGCATCACGCTCCGCCCCCACTGCTGGCTGTCCGACGAGTGGTTTTCGCCGACGAACGTCCCGGGCATCGGTATCCCGTTCTACCTCGTGCACCCACGCCTCATTCGGCTGGAGCGGAGCATGATGATGCAGGCGGAAGGTGCGTCCCGCGCCGAGTGCATGCGCATCCTGCGGCACGAGGCCGGCCACGCCATGCAGCACGGATTCCGGCTGCATCGCCGCGCGGCGTGGCGGCGGACCTTCGGCACATCCTCCACCCCCTATCCGCTGTCGTATCGGCCCAAGCCCGCGAGCCGGCACTTCGTGCAGCACCTCCAGGCGTACTACTCCCAGGCGCACCCGGATGAGGATTTTGCCGAGACCTTCGCCGTGTGGATGCAGCCGCGAGCGCGGTGGGAGCGGCACTACGAGGGATGGCCCGCCCTGAAGAAGCTCGAATATGTGGACGGGCTGATGAACGAGCTGCAGGGCGTGCGCGCGCCGGTGACGACGCGGGTACGCCCGTACCCCGTCTCGAAGAACAGCATGACGCTCCGCGAGCACTACGACGCGAAGCGCGCTTTCTACGCGGTGGCCTATCCGGGGACATACGACAACGAACTGCGGCGGGTCTTCTCCGACCTGCCACGACACGCCACCAGGGAACTCGCGTGGCGCTTCATCGGCCGTCATCGCGTGGACATCCGGCGCCTCGTGTCGCGGTGGACCGGAGAATCCGACTTCACGATCGATCAGCTGCTGCACGACATGATCGGCCGCAGCCGCGACCTGAAGCTGCGAGTGAGTGGCCGCGACGCGCATGTGCTCATGGACTTCGCCGGCATGCTGGCCGTTCGGTCGGTCCACTTCCTCTATCGGCGGCGCGTGTCCATCCCCCTATGAGCGCCTCACGCCGCAAGCTTCGTGTGCTCGTCCTGATCGCGCCCGGCCTGACGCCGCCGAACGACATCGAACAGCGCAGCGAGCAGGAGCAGCATGGCTGGAAGACGGAATACGACATCCTGACCACGCTGCGCGCGCTCGGCCACGACGCGCGTCCGTTGGAAGTGCAGGACGAGCTCGCACCCATCCGTCGCGACGTGGAGGAATGGAAGCCTCACGTCGTCTTCAACCTGCTCGAGGCATTCTTCGACCTGCGTGAGTTCGACCAGCACGTGGTGAGCTACCTCGAGCTCCTCAGGGTTCCGTACACCGGATGCAATCCGCGCGGACTCGTGCTCGCGCGCGACAAGTCCCTGGCGAAGAAGATCCTCACGTACCATCGCATTCCGGTGCCGAAGTTCGACGTCGTGCACGAAGGGCGGCGCGTGCGACGGCCGAAGGCGCTCACCTTTCCACTCATCGTCAAGAGCCTCACTGAGGAGGCGTCCCAAGGCATCGCGCAGGCGAGCGTGGTCAGGAACGACGAGGAACTCGGCACCCGCGTGAAGTTCATTCACGAGAGCATCACCGGCGACGCGCTCATCGAGGAGTTCATCGAAGGCCGTGAGATCTACGTCGGCGTGCTCGGCAACAAGCGCCTCACGGTATTGCCGCCGTGGGAGCTGTTCTTCGAGAACACCGCGCCAGGCGCAGTGGCCATCGCGACCAGCCGCGTGAAGCACAACCTCGAGTACCAATCGCGGCACGGCATCTCCGAAGGACCGGCCAGGTTGGAGCCTGCCCTTCGCGACAAGCTCGTGGCCACAGCCCGACGGATCTATCGCATCCTGTCCCTCGACGGCTATGCGCGCCTGGACTTCCGCCTCCGCGCCGACGGCACCGCGTTCTTCATCGAGGCCAACCCGAATCCCGAGATCGCCAGCAAGGAAGAGTTCGCGCAGTCAGCGCTGCACGCCGGGATGAGTTACGAAAAGCTGATCGACACCATCATCGCGCTGGGCATTCGGCGGGGCGCGATCTGACCTGCTGTTCGTGATGCACGTGCTCCGCTTCATGGAGTCACCGAAGCTCGTACACGCCGCCTGCTGCCACATCGAACGCCACAGTGCCCGGAGTGCGGCGTTCCAACTTCACCGCACGACCGTCCAGCGTCACGGTCGAGAGGCCTCGGGCCCGAATGACGCATCGCGTCGCACGGCTCGCGTGAATCACCGCGCGGCTGAGTGCACCGCCTGACCAGTCGAGATCCACCACGTAGCCGCCTCGCGCTCGCAACCCATGTACGGACCCGCTCGACCACTCGGCGGGTAGCGCGGGCAGCAGATGCATTGCCTCCTGATGCGACTGCACGAGCATTTCCGCGATGGACGACGCCGCGCCGAGGTTGGCATCGATCTGGAGCGCCTTGCCGCACAGCGAAAAGAGATTCGGCAACGACGACCGCGTGAGCAGCGCGCAGCACCCCACGCGTCCGCATTCGAGGCACAGACGCAGATACACCCAGCGGGTTCGGATTCTCTCAGGCTGTCGCGTGCCGTGCAGTTGCACGTACTTCCCGCAGGAGACCGGTCTCAACGTCGAAAATGCAACCGCGCACTGGGACCTCCTTTGCGATCCAGGGATGTGATCTTACCCTGTCCATTTGCTCCCGGGTGTTTTCGTCGGGATCACGGAAAGAGAAGAAACGCATCGGGGCGGGAGAGGCATCGCCGGTCGATTCGCTCAGCTTCGCGTTCAGCGCATCGTCGGTGAAAGTGGTGAATCCACAGCCGGTATGGTTGAGGAGCAGTATCTCTGTTGTTCCGAGTATGCGATTGGAAACAATCAGCTCTGCGAGCACATCGTCGGTAACGGCGGGTCCACCGGTGCGGATAACGTCGAGGTCCGCCTGCGGAAGACCGAGGATGCCGGGCAGGTCCGAGAGCCGAGGATCCATGCAGGTCACAACGGCGAGCGTGGGGGCGGGAGGCTTTCCCAGCGCTGGATTGTAGTCTCGTGCATAGCTGCGATTTGCCTCAAGCGCCTTATCGATGATGCTCATCGTTCGCCTCGGTAGTGGTTGATGTCGTCCGGCGTACCGGCGCGCCTATGCGCTTCTGCAACAATGCGACGGCGTGGAACCGATTCCCATTGCACGATGGTGTTGCTCGCCAGTGCCGAGCCGAAAGTATTGAAGCCGGTGCGTTGCGGAACGACTTCGCTTCGGCACCGTCACAGTCGCGCGGTTGATACCAACGTCCAATAGAGCGCGACGTGACGCGTTCGCATCTTCTGACGCATCGGAGAGCGGGCGATGGCTCACATGATCTGGACGAGCCCCTTTTCGCGCCGCCCCAGGATCACGGCGAAGTGTTCTGACGACGAGCCCTCTCACCAAGGTGCGCCCATGTGCGCGACAACGATGCAGACCGAGTCAACGGTGACGTTCTCAGCGAATAACCCGCTAATGGACGAGACGGATCTCCAGACAGTCGCTGATCGGGCGAAGCGCATGCTGGCCGTTACAAGCGCGCTGTCCACTGCGGCGACCGTCGCGGACGTCACTGGAGTCACCCTGGGCATCGGGCTGCGCGTCGTCGAGGCGGCCAGGGGCATCATCGGATGTCTCGACCCATCCAGCAGGAAGCTTCATTTTCACACGGCGGGCTACGACGCGGAGATGCACGACCGCATTGCCGGCACTCGTCTTCTGGTGGACGATGCTCCGGTCACGCGGTGCGTGCGCACCGGCATTCCTGTGTACCTGCGCACGGCCGACGAATACCGCACGCATTTTCCGTGGGCGTATCGACAAGTCGGGGCAGTCTGCGACACGCAGGCGTACGCGGCCATTCCGCTCGTGCACAAAGGGAAGACGATCGGCGGCCTCGGCTTGAGTTTCGCGCAGCCCACCGCGTTCGGCGCGGCCGACTGCGCCTTCACCTTGCTCCTGGCAGATGCGACGGCTGGCGCGCTCGCGCGCGCCATGACCTTCGACGCTGAGCTCGAGGGCCGTCGCGCACGTGACGACATGCTGGCGATGGTCGCGCACGACCTGCGAAACCCGCTCAGTCTCATCGCCGGGACGTCGCAACTGCTGGTGGAACTGGACCTGCCAACGCACAAGCGCCAGGAATTACTCGGAGCATCGCAACGGGCCGTGAGCCAGATGAACCGGCTCATTGGCGACCTGCTCGACGTGAGCAGCATTCGTACCGGCACGTTCGCGCTGCGACTCGACGATTGCCCCGTCGACGCAATCATGCGCCAGGTCGACGAGACGATGCGGCCTCTCGCCCAGCAATCAGGGATTTCGTTCCGCATCGATGGCGCGCCGCCGGCCACGCAGCTCCGCGGCGATTCATCGCGCATTGTGCAGGCAGTGGGCAACCTTGTCGCCAATGCGTTGAAGTTCACGCCGCGTGGCGGGGACGTTTCTGTTCGCGCGACCCGCGGCCGACGTACGGTTGCGTTTGCCGTGATCGACAATGGCCCGGGAATATCGGAGGATGGCCGGCGGCGACTCTTCGACGCGTTTTGGCAAGAGCAGCACGACAGGCGCGGGATCGGTCTTGGCCTGACGATCGTCAAGGGAATCGTCGACGCGCACCACGGCCGCGTCGTGGTCCGAAGCACGGTTGGTCGCGGAAGCACTTTCGCGCTGGTGTGCCCGCGCGTGCGAACGGTGGAGGATGCCTCGTGAATGCACCTGTGAAATTCGAATTCCAGTTAACGGCAACGGACTTCAACAGCTACGTCACGGTGTCCATCGCGGACGGCGGCCGCAGCGCGTGAACGGTGAGTCACCGAAGCTCGTACACGCCGCCTGCTGCCACATCGAACGCCACAGTGCCCGGAGTGCGGCGTTCCAACTTCACCGCACGACCGTCCAGCGTCACGGTCGAGAGGCCTCGGGCCCGAATGACGCATCGCGTCGCACGGCTCGCGTGAATCACCGCGCGGCTGAGTGCACCGCCTGACCAGTCGAGATCCACCACGTAGCCGCCTCGCGCTCGCAACCCATGTACGGACCCGCTCGACCACTCGGCGGGTAGCGCGGGCAGCAGATGCATTGCCTCCTGATGCGACTGCACGAGCATTTCCGCGATGGACGACGCCGCGCCGAGGTTGGCATCGATCTGGAGCGCCTTGCCGCACAGCGAAAAGAGATTCGGCAACGACGACCGCGTGAGCAGCGCGCGGAACTGGTCGA